>JASBVM010000054.1 GCA_029961055.1 Bacillota bacterium | reverse complement strand
GCCAGATGCGCCCCCAGGCCGCCCACCGACTCCAGCCGGATCTCGAAGCCTCTCCGCGGGATCGTCTTTCTCCCTTTTGTCAACCTATTTCCCTCCCAAATGGTGAAATCACTCACCATGTGCTGAAAAGATTACCGCAACGGCGCGACGCAAGGGAGTCAAAGTTTGGATTGGGAATTCCTCGAAAACAATCCCGGCTCTGCGGGAGTCGCTCGTCGGGAGGAGTTGCACCCCGGCAGGAAGGGCGGCCCGCTCCGCAGGCGGATCTCCCGGCCGCTGGCCCGGTCGCCGGGCGGGGGCTCCGGGGTTCCCCCCTCCCCGGCCCGTCCGCCCGCGCCCGAGGGGCGGCGTTCTTCCGCCTCCGCGCGGCGCTTCGCCAAATTCCGATTGTTTTGATCAACATTGCCGGGTATACTCGGCCCGTAGAGTCACGGCGGGGCGAGGCAGGCCCCGCCCACCCGAAGGAGGTTGGATGCCCGATGGCGATCAGCGAGGCGACCCGCGAGGTCGAGGCTCCGGTCGCGGCGCTTCCCCGGATCGGCGAGCCCGCCCCGGATTTCGAGGCGGCCAGCACCCGGGGGACGATCCGCCTCTCCGACTACCGCGGCAAGTGGGTGATGCTCTTCTCCCACCCCGCCGACTTCACGCCCGTCTGCACCACCGAGATCAGCGCCTTCGCCGCCCGCCACCACGAGTTCGAGCGCCGGAACGTCCAGCTGATCGGGCTCTCGGTGGACGGCGTCCCCGCCCACCTCTCCTGGACCCGCGACATGGAGGAAGCTTTCGGCCACCCGATCCCCTTCCCCATCATCGCGGACCTGGACATGAAGGTCTCGCGCCTCTACGGGATGATCCACCCCGGCGAGTCGACCACCGCCACGGTGCGCGCGGTCTTCTTCATCGACGACCAGGGGATCATCCGGGCGCTCCTCTACTACCCCATGTCGCTGGGCCGCTCGGTCGACGAGCTGCTCCGCGTCTTCGACGGGCTCCAGACCTCGGCCAAGTACGGCGTCTCCACCCCGGTCGACTGGCAGCCCGGCAAGGAAGTGGTCGTCCCCGCCCCCGCCACCGCCGACAAGATCCAGTCGAAGGAGGAGGCGGAGCGCGAGGGGCTCATCTACAAGCGCTGGTATCTGCGGCTGAAGAAGCTTCCGGAGAGCTGAGCGACCCGGTCCATGCCGATCTACGACGACGTCACGCAGCTGATCGGCCGGACCCCCATGGTCCGCCTCCACCGGCTTCCCGAGCCGGGGAGCGCCGAGGTGCTGGTCAAGCTGGAGTCCTTCAACCCCGGCGGCAGCGTCAAGGACCGGGCGGCGCTCTCCATGGTCGAGGCCGCCGAGGCGGAGGGGAAGCTGCGCCCCGGCTCGGTGATCGTGGAGCCGACCAGCGGCAACACCGGCATCGCCCTCGCCATGGTGGCCGCAGCCCGCGGCTACCGGGCGGTCATCGTCATGCCCGAGAGCGCCAGCCGCGAGCGCATCCAGCTCCTCTACGCCTACGGCGCGGAGGTGGTCCTCAGCCCCGAGGAAGAGGGCATGTCCGGAGCCCTGCGCCTGGCCCGGGAGATCGTCGACCGCACCCCCGGTGCCTTCATGCCGCAGCAGTTCGAGAACCCCGCCAACCCCGAGGCGCACCGGCGCACCACCGCCCCGGAGATCCTGGAGGACACCGGCGGCCGCCTCGACGCCTTCGTCGCCTCGGCCGGCACCGGCGGCACCATCACCGGCACCGGCCGGGAGCTCCGCCGCCACCTCCCCGGGCTGCTCATCGTCACCGTGGAGCCGGCCGGCTCCCCCGTCCTCTCGGGCGGGAAGCCCGGCCGCTCCCGCATCCCCGGCCTCGGGCCCGGCTTCATCCCGGCCGTCCTGGACCGGACCGTCTACGACCGCATCGTCGACGTCGCGGACGAGGAAGCCTGGGAGACCACCCGCCGCCTGGCGCGCGAGGAGGGGCTGCTCTGCGGACCTTCCTCGGGCGCGGTCGTCTGCGCGGCGCTCCAGGTGGCGAAGGAGCTGGGGCCCGGGAAGCGGGTCGTGGCGATCGCGCCGGACACCGGGGAGCGGTACCTGAGCATGGGGCTCTTCGAGCGGTCCGAGCGGCACGGCTGAGACGCCGGCGCCACGGGGACCGCGCCGGAAGGCCAGCCCCTCCCACCTCCTCCACGCAGACCGCGGCCACCGGCGCGACGCGTCGACGGTGGCCGCGGCCGCGCCTGTCGCGGGCGCCCGGCCGCGGCGCGGACGCCGCGCCAGCCTCCCGCGCCGGTCCGACCGGCAGACACCCCGTGTGACACCTTCCTCGAGGCCCGGCTGAGACGTGGGTCGAGACAACAACAGATACCCCTGTTGGAACTGTCCATTCTGCCCCCGGTTTCTACAGTCTGTGGTGGCCACCCGGCCACGCCCGCGTGAACGGCGCCTCCCCAGGCGTGGGGCGAGCGCGTCGCGTCGTGCCGTGAGCGGTCAGTTCGAGAGCGGCGGGTCAGCCCGCCGGGAGGGAGGGATACCGCGAGCCGGCGGACGGACCGAAGCGCGCGGAAGTGCCGACACGATTTCCCGATGCGCGCAATCTCCCGGTTGCAAGAAGGACGGCCCAGGGCCGTGACCACCCAGACCATCAGCCTTTAGGGAGGTTCGAAACACATGGCGAAGTTCGGTCTCGCAGGCAAGCTTCTCGCAGGCGGCGCGATGGTCGCCTCAAGGCCCGCGGCGGCTGGCACGGCGGCAACAGCGACCTGGCCCGGGCGGTCCACGCGCCCATGGAGCTGCCGGAGAGCGCGGGCCTGCCGCCGGGCGTGGACGAGGCGGTGGACGCCTTCTCGTACAACGACTTCGAGGACACCCGGCGCGCCGTGGAGCGGTACGGCTCGGAGCTGGCGGCGGTGATCCTCGAGCCGGTCCAGAACGCCTTCGTCCCGCCCGAGCCCGGGTACCTCCAGCGGGTCCGGGAGCTGACCGAGCGCGCCGGGGCCCTCCTCATCCTGGACGAGGTGATCACCGGCTTCCGCCTCGGCCTGACCGGCGCCCAGGGGCGCTACGGGGTGAGGCCCGACCTCTTCACGCTGGGGAAGGTGGTCGGCGGCGGCATGCCGGTGGCGGCGATCGCCGGGCGGCGAGAGATCCTGGAGCTGGCCAGCCCGACCAGCGGCCGCCGGAAGGGGGAGGCGGTCCTGGCGGGGGGCGGCACCTTCTCCGCCATGCCGGCGGCCATGGCGGCCGGCTTGGCCATGGTCCGCCACCTGGAGGAGCGCGCGCCGGCGCTCTACGAGGAGCTGGAGGCGAAGGGGGAGCGCCTCCGCCGCGGCCTCGAGGAAGCCTTCGCCGCCGCCGGCCTCCCGGCGCGCGTCTTCGGCGTCGGCTCGCTCTTCTCGGTGGCCTTCCCCGACCCGCCCGAGGCCGAGATCCGGAACAACGAGGACGTGGAGCGGAGGACGGACCTCTTCCGCCGCGACCACGCGTTCCGCCTGGGCATGCTCGCCCATGGGGTCTACCTGGTCAACGGGGGCGGCGCGCTCTCGGCGGCGCACGGCGAGGAGGAGATCGAGCGGGTGGTGGAGGCGGCCGCCCGGGTGGCCGAGGAGATGGTGCTCCACGGCGAGTAGCCGGAGCCGGCGGGGCGGGGGAGACCGCAAGGGAACGGGGCGGCGTCCGGCCAATACTCCCTCTCAAATCAGGGCAGGCGGGCCGAGCCGAGCCGGCCCGGCGCCCAGGGGGTGCCCGCGCATGGCCCAGGAAGGCAAGGTCTGGTCGTTTCGCCTGACCACGCTCTCGCTCGCCCTCATCCCCGTGGCGGTGGGGATCAACTACGTGGGCAAGCTCTTCGCCGCCACCCTCAAGCTTCCGCTCTGGCTGGACTCCGTCGGCACCATCCTCTCCGGCATGCTGGCCGGGCCCTGGATCGGCGCCCTCTCCGGAGCCGTCAACAACGCGATCTACGGCCTGACCGCGGACCCCGTCTCCTTCTGGTACCTGATCACGAGCCTCGGCATCGGCCTTGCCGCCGGCTACCTGGCCTTCGCCGGCTGGATCCGGACGCCGGCCCGGGCGCTGGTGACCGGCCTGATCGTGGCCGCGGTGGCGGCGGTCGTCTCCACGCCGATCAACGTCCTCCTCTGGCACGGCCAGACCGGCAACGTCTGGGGGGACGCGATCTACGCCGTCCTGGTCCGGTCGGGCTGGCCGGTCTGGCTGGCTTCCTTCGTCGATGAGGCGGCGGTCGACCTGCCCGACAAGGTGGTGACGGTCTTCGTCGCCTACCTGGTCTACCGGGCCCTGCCGGAGCGCTTCGTCCGGTCGTTCGGACCGGTCCGCGAGATCGAGCGGCTGTGAGGGCGCGCGGCTCGAGCCTCTACGTCCCCGGCGACAGCTGGCTCCACCGGCTCGACCCCCTGACCAAGCTGGGGCTGGCGCTGGCGGCCGTGGCGCTGGTCTTCGTGCTGCCGGCCCCGCCGGCCAGTCTCGGCCTGTGGCTCCTTCTGGCGGCGGTCCTGGGCTCGGCCGGCCTCCTGCGCGCGCTCCTGCCCGTCCTGGCCGGCGCCGGTTTCCTGGCGGTGACGTTCTTCGTCGTCCAGGGGCTGGTCTACCCGGGCAACCTCCACCCCGTCCTCCGGGCCGGGCCGCTCGTCCTCTACCGCGAGGGGCTCCTCCTCGGGCTCCTCCTGGCGCTCCGCCTCTTCGACATCCTGACCGCGACCGCCCTCCTGGTGATGGCGACGCGGCCCTCGGACCTGGTGGAGGCGCTGGTCCGGCGCGGTCTCTCGCCGCGCCTGGGCTACGTGATCGTGGCGGTGCTGCAGGTGATCCCGGCCATGGTGGCCACCGCCTCCACCATCCTCGACGCGCAGCGCTCGCGCGGCATGGAGACGGAAGGAAGCCTCGCCGTCCGCCTCCGCGCCCTGCTTCCTCTCGTCACGCCGCTCGTCACCGGCTCGCTCCTCGCCGCCCACGAGCGCGCGCTGGCGCTGGAGGTGCGCGGCTTCTCCGCCCGGGGCCCGCGGACGTTCCTGCGCGAGGAAGCGGTGGGGCGCGGGGCGCTCCTCCTCCGCGGCCTGGCGGCGCTCTTCCTTCTCCTGGCGCTCCTGCTGCGGGTGGCGGGCGGGGTGGGCCGATGGCCGTAGAGGCCGTGGTCGAGGTCCGCGACCTCCGCTACCGGTACCCGGGCGCCGCGAAGCCGGCGCTCGACGGCGTCAGCCTCCAGCTCCGCCGCGGCGAGGTGGTCGGCCTGATCGGCCCCACCGGCGCCGGCAAGTCGACGCTCTGCCAGGCGCTGGTGGGGCTGGTGCCGCAGTTCTACCGGGGTGCCGTGGGCGGCAGCGTCCGCCTCCTCGGGCGTGACGCCCAGACCACGCCCGTCGCCGAACTCAGCCGCCACGCCGGCCTCGTCTTCCAGAATCCCTTCACCCAGATCACCGGCGCCCGCTTGACCGTCTACGAGGAAGTCGCCTTCGGCCTCGAGAACGCGGGCATCCCCCGCGAGGCCATGCGCCGGCGGATCGACCGGGTGCTGCGCCTGCTCGGCCTCGACCGCCTGGCCGAGCGCAACCCCTTCACCCTTTCGGGCGGCCAGATGCAGCGCCTGGCCATCGCCTCGGTGCTGGTCCTGGAGCCCGAGGTGCTGGTGCTGGACGAGCCCACCTCCCAGCTCGACCCCGCCGGGACGCGCGAGGTTTTCGAGGCGCTGGAGACCATCCGCCGCGGCGGGACCACCGTGCTCATCGCCGAGCAGAAGGTCGAGCGCCTGGCCGCCTGGGCCGACCGGCTGCTCCTCCTCGACGCGGGGCGGCTGGTGGCGGAGGGGAGTCCCCGCCAGCTCTTCTCCCGCGAGGACCTGGAGGCGCGGGGCGTCGCCCGCCCACCGGTGACCGCCGCCTGCCGGGCCCACGGGCGCGCCCGCCGGGAGCGGGACCGGTTCCCAGGGCGGGGGCTCGCCGGCGGACGGCGGCTCCGGCGGAGCGGACGGCGGCTCTGACGCGACACTCTCCGGCTCGAGCACGGGCTCCGGCGCCGGCACACAAGGACCGTGATCGCCATGGTACGGATCGCGCAGGCATGGGATCGTGCGCGCGTCGCGGCGGGGCTGCTGCTGGTCATGCTCTTCCTGACGTGGGCCGGCGGTTTCGCGGGTGCGCGCATGGCGGCGCCCGGCGACTTCACCGTCAGCGGCATCCACTACACGCTCGCCGGGGACGGCCGGGGCATCGCAGCGGTCGACTTCGCGATCGACCCGGCGGACACGGGCCCGCTCTGGATCTGGTTCAGCGACGCGAACGGACCGGTCGGGGCGACGCCCTACTACTCGGAGTCGGGCGGCGACTGCCGGCGCACCGGCAACCAGGTCCATTGCACCGTCGACGTGCCGGTGCAGCCGCCGACGCAGCTGAACGTCCTCGTCGAGGCGCCGCCGCCCGCGGGCGGCGGGGGAACCCCCGTGCCGCCGGCGCCGGTGGTGGCGAGCCTCCCGCCCCCGACGGGCGGGCCGGCTCCCGCCAACGCGGAGATCTGGGGAGTGGTCCGCTTCCTCGGGGGCGGTCCGGCGACGGGGGCGCAGGTCAGCCTCGACTCCGGCCCCGGCACGGGCCTGACCGCCGCGGGCACCTTCCGCTTCACGGGCCTGGCCCAGGGCTCCCACACGGTCGGCGCGGCTCTGGCCGGCTACCAGGTGGTCCAGGTCCTCGTCGACGGCCGCGCCGTCTCGGGCAGCCAGGCGACGGTCGACCTCGCCCAGGGCGACCAGCGGGTCGAAGTCGACTTCGTCCTGGCCCCTGCCGGCCAGCAGGTGACGGCGACCCCGCCCGGGCCCCGCGCGGGCCCCGGCGGTGGGCTCGCCTTCACCGGCGGCAACTTCGACGCCTTCGTCCTCGGCGGTCTCCTCCTCATGCTGGCCTCGGCGGCGCTCTCGGCGAGGCGCTTCCTGCGGCGCCGCGAGGAGGCGGGGGAGGTCGCCGCCTCCGGCGATGGCGGCTCCTGAGACTGCAGGCAACCTCGAGACCGGGCGGCGCGCCTCCCCGCGGCCGCGCCGCCCGGCCGCCGCCCGAGGGCGGCCGTGGGCCGAGGCGCTCCTCTTCGCCTGCGGCCTCCTCCTCGCCCTCACCCCGCTCTGGGCCCGCCTCTACGCCCAGTGGCAGCAGGAGCGCCTGCTGGCGGAGCTCCTCTCCGCGCAGGCGCAGGCGCTCCCCTCCTCCGCCGCGCCCGGCGCGGCGACGGGTCCGGCCGACGACCCGACCCTGGCCGCGGGCCTCCTCGCCGGAGGGCCGGCGGGAGCGAAGCCGGCGGGCGGCGCCTCGGCGGGCGCCGGGGCGCCCGTCCGGCCCCTCTTCCTCATCGAGATCCCGCGCATCGGCCTGCGCGCGGTGGTGGTGGACGGGGTCGCCGCGGGCGACCTGCGGGCGGGTCCGGGTCTCTATCCCGGGAGCCCGCTTCCCGGAGCCGCGGGGAACGTGGCGGTGGCGGGCCACCGGACGACCTACGGCGCCTGGTTCCGCCACCTGGACCGGCTGCAGCCCGGCGACCCGATCCGGCTCGTCGCGGGCGGGCGGTCGTACGTCTACCGCGTCGAGCGCAGCTGGACCGTCCGCCCCGACGCCACCTGGGTGCTGGCGCCCACGCCCTACCCGGCGCTGACGCTGACCACCTGCACCCCGCCCGGCTCGGCCGCCTTCCGGCTGGTCGTCCGCGCCCGGCTCACCAGCCCGCCGTGACGGCGATCTCCACCGAGGCGCTCACCCGGCCGCCCACCGCGCTGCCCGTCACGGGCCGGTCGCCGCGGTTCTCCGCCACGTAGGCGGGGGCGGGCAGCCCCCGGCCGACGCTGCCCGTGAAGGTGGGGTCGACCGGGATCCAGCCCGCGCCGGGCTGCCAGAACTCGGCCCACTCGTGGCGGACCACGGAGCGGAAGGCGCCGGTGGCCGGCCGGCCGGCGCCGTCGAGGAGGAGCTCGCCGTTGACGATCCGGGCGGGCACGCCCGCGGCGCGCGCCAGCGCCACGAAGAGCCGCGCGTACTCGGTGCAGGTGCCGCTTCCGGCCAGGAAGCCCGCCAGCGCGCCCTTCCCGGCCGCCGGGGAGGCCGGCTCGTAGCGGAGCCGCCCGTGGACGTAGCGGAGGATGCGCTCGGCCTTGGTCCGCTCGTCCTGCGCCCCCTCAGCCAGCTGCGCGGCCAGCCGGGCCAGGCGCGCGTCGCCCGCCTCGACGCCCGCCTCCGCCGCCAGGTCGGAGGGGCCGGGCGGCGCGCCGTCCCAGGCACCCGCGGCCCGGAGCGCCAGGCGGTAGGTCTGCACCAGCTGGACGGTGGCGCCGCCGGGCACGTCCACCTGATAGGAAGCGACCCGCTCTCCGCCGTCCCCCGTCGCCACTTCCTGCGCGCCGCCCAGCTCCTCGCCGGCGAGCTGCTGGTAGGCGTCGAGGCCGGCGGAGAGGAGCGGGACGTCGAGCCGGACGGAGGCCGGCGAAGGAGCATCGTTGCCGAGGCGAACGCGGACGGTCAGGGTGACGCGCCGGGCGGCGCCGGCGACGGGCGTCTCCCGGGCCGGCGCGGTGACCGCCGACCCGGCGGCGACCGCCGCAGCGGGGCCGGCCGTCCAGGCCGCCGCCAGGAGGGCCGCCGAGAGGAGCACCGGCACGGCCGCGAGCCGGCCGGCCCGTCTCCCGTTCATGGGAATCCTCCCCTGCTCCCTGCGGACCCGCGAAGGAGCAGCGGAGGAAGACGCGAAGGGGCGTTTCCCGGCTGCCCTTCGGCTTCGGCGGCCTGGCGACCCCCGCATGGCCTGCGGCCTGGGGGCCCATGGCTTTGCGTCCCCGCCTCGCGACGGGTTTGCCTCTTCGGGCCGGAGAGCGTCTTCTGGCTGGTCCACCTCCGCCGGCGCGCCGGCCGTCTGCCGCCGCGGCGCAACCGGAGGAAAGCACACCCACTTTCTGATCGATCGCGCCGGCAGCAAGCTTAGCGTTGGGAGAGCCGGCTTACCGGTGGGGGAAGCGGTAGGAGGTCGTCAGGCCCTGGCGAGGCGCGCTGCGCCGGCGCGCGCGAAAAGGCGCCATGGTTATCGTCCAGGCGGAAATTCCGTGGGGGGCGAGAGTTCTCGGGCGGAGACGACTCGAGGGTTTCCGGCGCAGTCCGGGGCCCGCGTCTGCGCCGCCTTCCCGTACCCGTGCCACCGGCCAGGTGCCTCGAAGGACTTGCGCTCCTCTGGACCTCCCGCCAGACATGGCCGAGCGCTCGGCCGCCGTGCTCGCCGGGAAGGCCTCCCCTGCGCCCAAGCGGCCGCCTCGGTTCCCTTCTGGACGTGTGCAAGTACTGCGCGGAAGCCACCGTCGTCGGCGCGAGGGAAGCTTGCAGCAGGTGGGCCCATGCAGCATTGCTGCAGGGCTGCTACCGTCGACGGGCTGATCGCGCGTGGCCGAGGTCCACGATTCGGGGCCTGTGATCGTTCAGAAGCGCGGTCTGGTGTGGTTGGGCGAGGTGATGGTTACCGCGGCGACGGCGCGGATGAAGCGCACCGAGACGTCCCGCGGCGCCTACCGGAAGTGGGTGGAGCGGGAACCGGACGCGGCGGAGCAGATCGACCGGGCAAGCTGCCGCTCTTCGCCGTCACGTGAAGACGGACCCTCAGGACGTACCCCCTACCCCTGCGCCGAGAGCGCCTCCCCCAGGCGCCGGAGCGCCTCCCGGTGGCAGCGGAAGTAGGTGGCGCGGGAGACGTTGAGCCGCTCGGCCACCGCCTCGTGCGAGCCCAGCCGCTCGACGTAGTAGAGCTGGACGAGCCGCCGCGCGGAGACGGAGGCGTGCGGGTCGTCCAGCTCCGCCGAACGCAGCGCGTCCAGCAGCCAGGCGCGCACCCGCGCGGGGCCGTCCGGGGCCGTCTGCCGCGCGAGCAGGGCGCGCCCTACCTCGCTCTCGGTCAGGAGCTCGGGCCGGTCCAGGGCAAGCAGCGCTTCCTTCGCCGCCGCCGCCCACCGCTCCGGCGGCAGGAGCGGCCCCTGCGGCTGCGGTGCCAGTTCGCGCAGCCAGGCGGCGTAGCCGCGCCCGCGCAGGTCGAGCCGCCAGACCTTGGCCGCTGCGTCGCCGGTGACGCCCGCCGCTCCCGCGGGCGCGAACCCCAGGGCGGCCAGGAGCGGCCGCCCCGCCGGGGTGCGGGCGCGCGCCAGCGCAGGGGCGCCCACCACTACCTCCCCGCAGGCATGGAAGCCCCCGGCCAGGTGCCGAAGGAGCATCCCCAGCGCCCCCGCCCCCGCGGGCGCCTCGTGCGCGTCGTGGACCACCAGGCTCTCCGGACGCCGCGGCGGCACCCACGCCGTCAGGCAGGCGAGCACCTCGCCCCGAGCGCCGCGTGCCTGCAGGCAGGCCCGCCCGGTCCGCGCCGCCGCGCAGCCCAGCGGGCAGCCGGCCCCCTCCTCCACCTGCCAGCCTTCCGCCGTCTCCCCGGCCGGGTGGAGGGGCGCGTGCCAGTCCGCTTCTTGCGCCAGCTCGGCCAGGAGCGGCCACGCGCTCTCCGCGCCGCGCCGCTCGAGGGCAGCGCGCTCCACGACGTGGCGGATCAGCTTCCTCCGCCAGCGCAGCTCGCTCCACGGGCGGTGCCCGCGCACCAGGGCGACGATCCGCTCGCGCAGCGGTTCCGGCAACTCGAGCCCGCCTCCCGGCGCCGGCCTGGCCACCTGCTCCAGCACCGGCCAGGCCGCCTCCACCGCCGGCTCGCCCACCGCCGCCCGCAGCCGCAGCCGGTCGAAGAAGGGCAGCAGGGCCGCCGCCCCCACCGCGTCGTCCAGGCCCGAACCGCCCGCGCGCCAGCTTCTCCGCCGCGTACCGGGGTGGAGCCAGCGTTCGATGAGGAAGGCGCCGAGACTGGCCGCTCGCCGGCCCGACCCGCCTCCGGTCCAGCCTGCCGGGCGCGGCGCGGCCGTCCCGGCGCGAGCCCCGATCAGCTGCCGGGCCAGCTGGACGAGCAGCGCCGGGTGGCCGCCACTGACGGCGTGCACCTCGCGCGCCTGCTCGGGGTCGTCGAGGCCCAGGCGCCCCAGGAGGCGGGCCACGTCCTCTTCGTCGAGACCGCCCAGCGGGAGGTCGCGGACGGTGAGGAGCCAGCCGGCACTGGCCGGCCAGAGTTCTGCCGGAGGGCGGCGGCCGGCCAGCAGCACGCAGACGCCCGCCCCCACCCGGGCCAGGAAGCGCTCCCGCAGCTGGTCCTCCTCGGGCCCGAGCCGGTCGTAGTCGTCCACCAGCAGGGCGAAGCCCCGCCCCGCCGCGGCCATCTCCAGCGCGGCGGCCAGCCGCTCCGCCCCCGCCTCCCGCGAGGGCGGCAGCGAGCCGGGTTCGAGGTCGAGCGCCGTCGCCAGCGCCTCCAGCAGGCCGCGGGCGCCGCCCTTCCCTTCCTCCGGAGGCTCCGCGGCGATCAGGGCGGAGGGGAGCGACGCCTCCTCCGCCAGGCGCCGGCAGACGCGCAGGAAGGCCGACTTGCCGGCACCCTGCGGGCCGTGGACGTAGAAGAGCGACGGCCGGGAGGGCGCTTCCTCCAGCGCGGCGCGCACCGCGCGCAGGGCGGCCCCGCGGCCGACGAAGAGGGCGGCTTCCGACGTCTCGGCCAGCTGCCCGAGCGTCACGGCGCCGCTCGATGCCATCGTGCCCTCACCCCCGCCCGTCGCCCGCCAGGTCCTGGACCAGCAGATTGACCACGTTCCGCGCCGCCATGGCCTCCGTCTCCATGGTGGAGACGGCCGACTCCATGGCGTTGGCGTAATAGAGACCGGGCGCCAGCCGGAAGGGCGGCCAGACCTCCGCCGGGGACAGGACCGGGTAGGCGTTCCACGTCAGCCGGACCGCCTCGACCCGGTCGGCGAAGAGGTGGTCCAGCAGCGCCTCGTCGAGCGGCTCCCGGGAGAAGAGCTTGTAGATCCGGCGGCCGCCGGCGGCCGCCGCCAACGCTCCGATAGCCGAGAAGGGGATCTCCCGCCGCTCGCGGGTGAGGATCACGTCCGGCGGCGCTTCTTGTTCCGCGAGGCCGAAGCGCTCGCCGCGCAGCCGCCCGACCACCCAGGTGGCGTGGGTCGTCTGGTAGGGCCGCCGCAGAGAGGCGCTCCCGGGCAGCGCGAGCCCGTCGAAGTCGAGCTCCGCCAGCTCCAGGGGCGCCGCCAGGATGACCGCGTCGCAGGCTTCCTCGGAGCCGTCGGCGGAGGCGACGGCGAAGCCGGCGCGCCCGCCCTCGGGGGTCGCCCGCGGCCTTATGGCGCGGACGGTCGCGTTCGTCTGCAGGCGCGCCCCCGAGAGGGAGAGGAGCCCCTCCACGACGCGCAGGTTGCCCTCCCGAACCGAGAAGAGGCGGCCGCCGGCCAGGCCGCCGCCGGTCAGCGAGACCAGCGTCGCCCAGGCGTTCATCCGCCCGTCCTGGCCGTAGTTGCTGCGTGCCACGCCGTCGGAGAACTCGCGCACGAAGCGCTCGCCGACCCCGTGCCGGGCGAGGAAGTCGTAGGCGGACTCGCGGGCGAGCCCGTCGAGGCCGAGCTCGCGGTACATCTCGCCGGGGGTGGAGAAGCCGCGACCCCGCTCCAGCTCGTCGTAGAGGCGGAGAAGCCGCGCCACGGCCGCCCGCGTCAGGCGGCGCGCCCGCAGGAGGCTCGCGCCGTAGCGGCGGAGCATGGCGAGCGCCAGGGGAAGGCCGGCCATGCGCACCAGCAGGTCGAAGGACACGCCGTTCCAGATCCCCATGCGGCGGGCGAGGGACCTCCGCTCGCCGCCCGCGTCGCCCGGGTGGAGCCCGAGCCGCGCCGTCGCCTCCAGCAGGTAGCGGTTGGACGAGTGGACGAGCGTCGCCCCCGTCTCCACGCGCCGTCCCGCCAGCTCCATCTCGCCGACGCGGCCGCCCGGCCGCGCCTGCCGCTCCCGGACGACGATCTCCGCCGCCGGGCCCAGCGCCTGGCGCAGGAAGTAGGCCGCGAACGCCCCGGCGACACCGGCGCCGACGACGACCACGCGCCTCCGGGCTTCCTGGACCCCGTCCACCGTCTCCCCGTCCCCCCTGTCAGGCCTGTGCGTCCTTGGCCCACATGCTGCCAGGACCGCCGGAGAGCGGCATCGGGAGAAGCCTGCAACGTGCTGACCGCACCGGAGGCACGGGGATGTGGGGGATTCTCCCCACGCGCGTCCACCCGCTCGCCGGGCGGGCCTCGGGCTGGCGCGGGAGGTCGCGACGAGACAGGCGGGGCCGGACCCCCGGGAGCAGGCCGGCTCAGCCGGTCAACCCGTGGCGGGCGGCCCAGAGCGCCAGCGCCGTCCGGTTGGGAAGGTCGAGTTTCTGGAAGATGTTGCGCAGGTGCCGGTCCACCGTCCGCGGGGAGATGGCCAGGTGGGCCGCGATCTGCCGGTCCGTCAGCCCCTGCGCGACCAGGGCCGCCACCTCCGCTTCGCGCGCCGTCAGCGGGGCGCCGGGCGAGATCGCGGGGGCGAGGCCGCGGCGGGCGAGCGCCTCCTCCGCCGCCGCCAGCGCCGGGTCGGCACCGGTGCCGGCCAGGACCTCGCGGGCGGCGGCCAGGTCCTCGGCGGCCTCGGAGGAACCCGCAAGCGCCACGGCCCGCGCCAGGCGGGTGAGCGCCCCCTCGAAGGGGAAGCGGCAGCGCTCCGCCAGCTCCAGGGCGGCGGCGAAGCGGGCCCGACCCTCCTCCGCGTCGCCGCGCTCGCAGGCCAGCTCCCCGGCGAAGCGGCCAGCCCGGATGATCGTGTAGCTGGAGCCGGAGGCGGCGGCGTCGGCGACCGCCAGCGAGGCCGCCTGCCAGGCGGCCTCGCTCTCGCCCCGCGCGCGGTGGTACTTCGCCCGCGCCAGGCGGACGTTGGCGCGGAAGAAGGCGGCCCCGTCGAGCGGGGGCCAGCGCTCCGCCGCCTCCAGCCAGCGGCGCGCCTCCTCCGTCTCGCCCAGGGCGGCGTAAAGCTCGGCGCGAGCGACGTGCGCCAGCACCAGGAAGTTGTGGCTGACGGGGATGGGGTCGTCCGGGCGGAAGGGCGGCACCGACTCCAGGAAGGGGCGCGCGCCCTCGGCGTCGCCCAGGTCGAGGAGCATCCAGCCCGCGTACCAGCGGAGCGTGCCGCCGAAGGCGTCCGGATGGCGGCGCGCGCACTCCAGGACGTTCCGCGAGGCGCCCGGCCAGTCGCCGCGGAAGTACTGGTAGACGCCGGCCAGGGCGTAGCCGGGGGGCGCGTACGCGATGCCGGTCCGGGCGAGCACGTCTTCCTCCAGCTGACGGAGCTCGGACGCCGCCCCGTCCACCTCCCCCGGCGGCAGGGCCGAGCCCACCAGCAGGACCAGCAGCTGGTTGCTCTTGAGGCGGATGGCGTCCTTCTCGTCGCCCAGGCGCAGCGCCGTCTCCGCGGCCTCGCCGCACATGGCGGCCGCCCCGCGCAGGTCGTCGGAGACGAAGGCCACCGCCATGCTCGTGTCGAGGAGGTCGTGGCTGGCGCCGGGCGCCTCCATGGAGGCGAGCCGCAGGAGGAGCTGCCGCGCCTCCTCCACTTGCCCGCGGTGGGCCAGGATCGCCACGCAGGCGGCCCCGGCCCGCGGGTAGCCCGCGACGTCGCCGAAGAGCTCCCTCTCCAGGCTCCGGTAGCGCGGGTCGTCGAGCAGCTCCTCCTGCGCCGCCATCGCCGCCGTCGCCTCCTCCAGGCAGCGCGGGTCCTCGCGGGAGAGCGCCGCCCAGGCCAGCAGGTGGCGCGCCCAGACCTCCACCGGCCGGTCGCCCTGCGCGGCCGCCGCCTCCGCCGCCTCGCGCCAGGCCTCGACCGCGCCCGGCCGCCCCGCGGCGTGCCTGCACCGGCCCAGCTTGAGGAGGAGCTCCGCCCGGCCGGGGTCGCCGGGCGGCAGGAGGGCGAGCGCCTCCGCGTACTGCCGCTCTGCCTCGCCCGCCGCCCCGACCCGCAGGGCGCGGTCGCCCGCCCGGCGGAGGAAGGCGGGCGCGCGGGGGTCTCCGGCCCGCGCCAGGTGGAAGGCCAGCGCCTCGACCTCCTCCGGCGCCGTCGCCTCCAGGGCGGCGGCCGCCCGGGCGTGCCAGCGGCGCCGGCGCGGGCCCACCAGCCGCGCCAGCAGCGCCTCGCGCACCAGCTGGTGGGCGAAGGCGAAGCGCTCGCCCGCCGCGTCCTGCGGCTCGAGCACGTGGGCGTCCACCGCTTCCTCGAGCAGCGCCGCCAGCTCCTCCTCGGGAAGCCCGGTCACCCGCTCGAGCAGGGCGGCCGAGAACTCCGCCCCCAGGACGGCCGCCGCCTCCAGCGCCGACTGGCTCGCCGGCGAGACGCCTGCCAGCCTCCGGTCGATGGCCTGGCGCACCGTCGCCGGCAGCGGCTCCCCCTCACCGGCGACCCGCCCGGTCCGCGCGGCGGTGGCGAGGAGGTCGCGCACAAAGAGCGGCAGGCCGTCGGTCCGGCGGTGGAGCATGCGCGCCGTCTCCTCCGCCTGCGCGCCCGGCAGGCCGAGCGGCCGGAGCAGCTCCTCGATCTCCCCCGGCGCCAGCCCCTCCAGCGGCATGCGCACGGCCCCCGCCCGCTCCGCCTCAGGAAGCCACGCCCAGAGCGGGTGGCCGCGGCGGACCTCGTCCGAGCGCAGGGTGGCCACCACCAGCACCGGAAGCCCGGGGAGCTCGGCCGCCAGGTGGCGCGTCAGGTCCAGCGTGGCGGCGTCGGCCCAGTGGAGGTCCTCCAGGACGACGACGACCGGCCGGCCCTCCCGGTCGAGCCAGCCGGCCAGCGCCTGGGCGGTCTCGTAGAGGCTCCACTCGCCCGGCGCCTCCCCGAAGGGCGGAGGAAGCCCGGCGGGATCCCGCCCTTCCTCCCGCGCCAGCGCCGCCACGGCCTCGCGCCAGGGGCCGAAGGGCGGGGTCTCGCCGGGCCCCGGGCAGCGCCCGAAGACGGTCACCGCGCGCCCCGGCTCCGCCGTCACCCGCCGCACCAGCGTGGTCTTGCCCGCGCCCGCCTCGCCCTCCAGGAGCACGAGGCGACCGCTCCCGCCAGCCGCGGCCTCGAGGAGGCGGCGCAGCTCCCCCTGCTCCCGCGCACGTCCGACGAAGGGTTCCGCCAGCTCCATGGCCCCGACGCCTCCGCTCCTTCCTCGCCGGCCGGGCTCGGCCGGCCGCGTCTGGGGTGACTCGCTCCCGCCCGGGTCGCCTCGGTCATCCGCTCCCATCCGGGTCGACCTGGTCGTCCCCGTCCTCCGGGTTGCCGTCGTCGCCCGCGGCGCCTGCGGCGGAGGATCGGGAGCCGGACTCCAGCTCCCGCAGCCTCGCTTCCGCGTCGCGGTAGCCCGGCGTGTCCGCGACGATGCGCGCGTACTCCTGCCGGGCGCGCGCCCGCCGGCCCAGCGCCTCGTACGCGCGCCCGAGGAGGTAGTGGAGCTCGAGGAGCTCCGGGTCGCCGGCGATCTTCCTGCGCGTGGGACCCGCCCGCAGCACCTCCAGGGCGACCTCCGGCCGGCCCGCTTCGAGCAGCAGCCCGGCATAGGCGTTACGGACCGGCAGCGTGTGGAAGAGGTCGGCAGGCAGGCGCCGCATCCGCTCCAGGGCCTCCTCGCAGCGCCCTGCCGCCTGCAGGGCGGCCGCCTGCTGGAGCAGAAGGAAGGGCTCTTCGCCCTCCACCTGCAGGAGCGGCTCTGCCGCCCCGGCGCCTCGCCCGCTGCGCAGGAGCGAGACCCCCAGCAGGTAGCGGGCCTGGCTCGCCTCCGGCCGCGCCGCGAGACAGGCGGTGGCGTGGGCGACGGCTTCCTCGTAGCGGCCCTTGCGGAAGGAGGCACGCGCCTTGTCCAGCTCCAGCCTCGCCCGCATGAGCGGGTCGCGGCGCACGAGGATCTGCCCGGCCGCGCCGGCGGCGACCAGCAGCAGGCCGGCGACCGGGTAGGCGAAGAACAGCAGGAAGCCGGCCACCAGGCACACCCAGCTGGCGCGGCTCAGGGGAGGCACGGCGACACCGCGACCGAAGAGCGGCTCGGGCGCCCCGGGCGCACTCGCCTTCCCGGGAGAGCCGTCCGGCCCGCGGTCCGCCCGCCGCCCGCCCTTCCGTCCCGAGTGCGCGACGTAGTAGAGGCCGGTGCCCGGGAGGCCGGCGGAGGCGTAGGCCCCGCGCGGCCCCACGCCCACGCGGAAACCGGGCACGCCTGCGCTCAGGCTCACCCCGCGCTTGCCCACGTTGAGGCGGACCCCCTTGGCGATCTGGATGCTGCGGCGGAATCGCCAAGCCAATCCGGGCGCCTCCTCCCGTGCGGCTCGCTTCCCCGGCGAGCGGCCGGCCTCTCCCCGTTTACGAGAGTGGTTCTCTGCTGCTACCCGCTTTCCCTTGTTCTGGAATGGGGAAATCTCCGCAGGTCCGGGGGTGCGCGCGGGCGCTCGAGCGCGAGGCACGGCAAGGCTACAGCGCGATCTCCCCGGGTTCGGTCCGCTCCACCGCCACCGTGCCGGCGCCATGAGCCCGCGCGAACTCCTCCAGCCCGGCCTTCAACGCCCGCTTCAGCTCGCGGGTGGGCTTCACCCACGGCTCCAGCTGCAGGAGTCGTACCACGAGCCGGCGCTGCTGCCGGTCGAGCCGCGGGTCGATGCGGCCGACCAGCCGATCGCCCGCGAGGATCGGCATGGCGTGGTACCCGTAGCGGCGCTTCGCGGCCGGCAGGTAGACCTCCCAGCTGTAGGCGAAGTCGAAGAGTGCGGCCACCCGCTCCCGGCGCCAGAGCAGGTTGTCCAGCGGCGGCAGGAACCGAACCGGACCCGCCACCCCGGGATCTTCGTCGCGCGCGTCCCGCTCGTGCTCCCGGAGCCGCTCGAGGTCTTCGGCCCGCACGTAGTACGGCCCCCGGGCGCCCTCGACGTCCAGCTCCACCCAGCCGCCCTCCCGCACCCGGCGGCGGACCAGCTCCCGTCGCTCCGCCAGGGGCATGCGGCTCCAGCCGAAGCGGGAATCACCCGTGTCGAGGAGCCGGTAGGCGCGCGCGTACTTCTCGATCCGCGCCGCGTCGGCCTCCTCGGGGTCGA
>JASBVM010000053.1 GCA_029961055.1 Bacillota bacterium | reverse complement strand
CCGGCTCACTCGCAGGCGCAGGGCGGCGTTTGGATGCCGCCGATGCGGAACGTCTCCCTCCCGGCCGGGACCAGCTGGAAGACGAAGCGCGCGGCCCGGGCTGCCGCGTCCGCCGCCCCCGGGGGTGCCGGCAGCAGCACGTCGACGGTGACCGTCGCCGACCCGTCGCCGGCCCGCTTCACGTCGAGCCCTTTCAGCGCGACTTGGCCCTGCCCGCCCCCGAGCTGCCGCAGGAAGCCCAACTCGTACATGGTACCGTCCGCCCAGAGCGGCACCTGGACCCAGTACGTCTCCCCCTCCGCGAAGGGCGGCTCGGGCAGGACGAAGAGCCTTCCCTCGCCGTAGTAGATCGGCCGCTGGAGCTGGAGGGAGCCGCCCTTCACGACGCCGGAGGCCATGTTCGCCCACGCCTCGTCGCCCACCAGGTGGCCGGTGAAGTCGCCCGTGTAGAACTGCCCCAGCAGGGTGCGGATCGCCTCCATGCCCTTCTCGGGCACGAGCACGGCGACGCCCGCCGGCGGGGCGGCCTCCGCCAGCGGCGCGGGCAGGAGCTGGCCGGTCAGCCGCGCCACCTGCTCGAGCCAGTCGAAGAGGCGCGTCGGGTCGGCCAGGAGGCCGGCGTTGAGGGGCGGGAGCGCGCGCGCCGGCGCCAGGGCCGCCTCCACCTGGGCGGCGGTGAGGCCGACCACGGGCTCCGTCGCGCTCAGCGCCTGGCCGCGCTTCACCTCGATCTCGAGCCGGCTGTCGCGCCCCGGACTGGTCGAGCCGTGCTCGGCCGAGAAGATGAGGCCGGCGTCGAAGCTGAGCACGTAGGTGACGTCGCCGCTGCGGAAGGTGCGCGCCCCGTACTCGAAGCGGTCGGGGATGGCGGGGGCGTCGCCGGTCAGGCCGAGCCCCGCCAGGACGCGCGCCTGCTGCGCCGCGCTCAGCCCCGGCTGGACCGTCCGCATCAGGATCCTCGCCAGGGGAAGGATCGCCTGCCGCGCGGCGGCGCCGTTCTGCTCCGGGTGGTCGAGCAGCACGTCGAGGGCGTAGCCGCTGCCCTGGATCTGGCCGGCGAGGAGGCGGTGGACGCCGGCGAAGGCGATGAACTGGCCGTTGCTGTCGGTTTCGAAAGGCCCCACGGCCGCGTCGGCCTCGAAGGGGTCGAGCGCGCCGTTCCAGGCCGCGCGCAGCGCCTCCGCGCCGGCGAAGCTCCGCGCGGCCGGCGCCTGCGGGCCGCCGGAGTCACCGGAACCGCCTGCGCCTCCGGCCGTCCTGGTCGCCGTGGCCTCGCCGGGGGCGACCGCCGGCGCGCTCCCCGCCCCGCGGCCGGCCTGCCCGGCGCCGGGGGCGGTGCAGCCGGCGAGCGCGACCACCCCCGACAGGAGGAGCGCCAACCCCGCGCAGGCGAGCCGCGAGGAAGCGAATCCCCTTCCTGGTCGCCTTCCCTTCGCCACGCCGCCCTCCGCCGTCGCGACGGACTCCACCGGTGCCCGCCTCCCTTCAGCCTGCCTGCTCCACTGGACGCGGCCCGCCTCGCCGCGGTTCCCTCGCGCGCCTCATCCGCCCCC
>JASBVM010000052.1 GCA_029961055.1 Bacillota bacterium | reverse complement strand
GCGGCCTGGCAGCAGAACCGGAGGGCGGCGATCGTGCTCCTGGCGGGCGGCTGAGTTTGGAGCGGGTTGACGGCGGCCTACAATGGGTGCGCGGAATGGCGGAACCCAAGACTTTTTCACAGGAGGACGGACGGGGAGGAGTGATTGTTTCGCCATGAAGCGGCGTTTCGCGTTCGCGCGTGGACGGATGGGCAGGCATATGGCCAAGATGCTGTCCACGCTCCTGGCGCTCCTTCTCGTGATGGGCGCCGCGGCCGAGGCCCAGGCCGCGCCGGCGCGCGAGAGAACCGGGTTCCGCTCGGTTCTCGCTGGCCAGTCGGTGAACCGGAAAGTGCGCGCGCCCGTGGTTCTCGCGATCAGCCCCGATCATGGCGCGTCCGGTCAGGCCGTGGTGATCTACGGGTTCGGCTTCTCTGGCGCCACGGGTGTCGGTTTCGGCGGCGTCCCCGCGCAGTTTCAGGTTGTCTCGGACAACGTGATCTCCGCTTCGGCTCCTCAGGGGACGGGCGTGGTGGACGTGACCGTGACCACACCCGCTGGAATGAGCCGAACGGTAGTGACGGATAGGTTCACCTACGTCAATCAAGCGGCTCTTGACCGGGCGGTGCGGGCGACGGCACGTCTGGACATCTCGGGAGGCGGATCGGAGGTGTTGTGCTCGGGCGTTCTGGTCTCGCCGACAGTGGTTCTAACTGCCAAGCACTGCGTCGACCGGCTCTCCGACCCGCAGGCGGCCTCCTACAAGGCGACCTTCAACCCTGGCGCGGGGAGCGTCACCCTGCCGGCCAAGCTCCTCTTGACCGACGGGCCCCATGACCTGGCGGCGCTGGCGCTCGGGTCGGCCGCGCCCGTCAATCCGGCTCCCGTCCAAGCCTCCGTGCCGTCTGCGGGTGATCTCGTCTTCGACGTCGGTTACCCGCGCGGGCGCGCGAATCCGGCGATGAAGGCCGGTGTGGTCGCGCTGCCGCACATCGGCCAGATGCCGGTCAGCGGGGCACCAGTTCCCGATCTCACGGTGACGGACATCGGGGTCCAGTCGGGTGACAGCGGCGGGCCGCTGGTGGACGGGAATGGGGAGGTCGTCGGCATCTTGAGCGGCGGGCTGATGTACAGGTTGCACGGCCTCTCGATCGGCGCATCGGTCTTCACGTGGGCGCCCGAGGTGGCCCAGTTCGCCCAAAAGGCGGAGGCGCAGACCGGTCAGGCGACATCTGGTGGAAGTTGACCGGTTGCAGGCAGGGGTTTCGGACTCGGCGGCCCCTCCGCGGGGCCGCCGCGCCTTGTAAGGAGGCGCGCCGAGCATGGAGGCCGGCGGGCAAGCGGCTCATGACGACGACAAGGAGAGGCTCTGGCGGGAGTACCTGAGTTCCCGGAGCCGGGAGGCCAGAGAGCGGCTGGTTCTCGCCTACCTCCCGCTCGTGCGGTCGATCGTCGGCGGCCTGGCGCGGCGGCTTCCCCCGGGCGTGGAGATGGGCGACCTCATCGGCGAGGAGGGGGCGGGTTGCCCAAGGTAGTCGAGCGGTACGACCCGTCGAAGGGCGTGGAGTTCGAGGCGTTCGC
>JASBVM010000051.1 GCA_029961055.1 Bacillota bacterium | reverse complement strand
GGAGCCGACGCGCCTGACGGTCGCGGAGTACCTGACTCAGTGGCTGGAGGCGGTGCGAGCCCAAGTGGCCCCAGGGAGCATGACGAACTACCGCCCCGCCGTGAAGACCGTTCTGAAGACCAGCATTGCGGGCGTGAGGCTCTTGTCTCTGACTCCGCTCCATGTGGAGCGCGCCTACGCCGAAATGCTGGGCTTCGGCCTCTCGCCGCGTACCGTAGCCCACCATGGAGTGGTGCTCGGGCGGGCGCTCGGGGACGCTGTGCGCTATGGGCTGCTCCCGGACAACCCGGCCTCCGCCACAAAGGCGAAGCGGCCGAGGTGGACGGCGCCTGAGATGCGCGCGCTCAACGCGGAGGAGGCCCGAACGCTCATGGCTGCGGCGCTTCGGGCGGAGGGCGAGGGGATCGGGGCGAAGTACGCCCGGACCGTTGAACTGGGACTCGCCACCGGGCTCCGAATCAGCGAGGCGCTGGGGCTGCGGTGGGAGGATGTGAGCGAGGCGGCGATCAGCGTGCGACAGGCCTTGCGAGACGGCAAGACGCCGGGCCCCCCGAAGAGCCGGGCCGGCATGCGAACCATCCCGTTGCCCCGGGACGCGCAGGAGGCGCTCCGCCGGCAGCGGCGCTGGCAGAAGGAGCAGCGGCTTGCAGGGGGGGCCGGCGTGGAAGCAGACGGACTGCGTCTTCACGCACGAGGACGGCTCGCCGATCAGCGAATGGACCTTCCAGGCGTGGTACCAGCGCTTCATCCGGCAGGTAGGCCTTCGCGAGCCGCTTCCCCGCTTCCATGATCTCCGGCACACCTGGGCGACACTCCAGCTCCAGGCGGGGACGCCGGTGAAGCTGGTTTCCGAGCTCCTGGGCCATTCGAGCGTCACCGTGACGCTTTCGATTTACGCCCACGTCCTCCCCGAGCAGCGCGAGCAGGCGGCCAGGGCGGCCGAGGAGTGGCTCAATGTTCAGCGGGCCACAGGTCGTTGAGCGCGGGGGCTGGGTACGGCCCGGGGCATCTCCGTCCCCAATCGGTCCCCAAATCGGGGTCGGAAGAGCCGGAAAGCCGCGCCACGCAAAGGATTCCGGGAGTGATACCCATGAACTGTCCCTTCTGCGGCGGTCCCACCCGGGTGGTGGACTCCCGCCCCTCCGACGACGGCGCGGCGATCCGGCGACGGCGCCGGTGCGAGCGCTGTGGCCAGCGCTTCACCACCTACGAGACCATCGAGCAGGGGCCGCTCTGGGTGGTGAAGAAGGACGGCCGCCGGGAGCTCTTCAAGCGGGAGAAGCTCCTGGGCGGGCTGCTCCTGGCCTGCGAGAAGCGGCCGGTCCCTCCGGAGCGGCTCGAGCGGCTGGCGACCGAGATCGAGACGCGCCTCCGCGCCCGGGGCGAGCGGGAGGTGCCCAGCCGCGCCATCGGCGAGCTGGCCATCGAGGGCCTGCGGGAGATCGACGCCGTCGCCTACGTCCGCTTCGCCTCCGTCTACCGGGACTTCGAGGACGTGGAACGCTTCCGCGAGGAAGTCGACCGCCTCCTGGGCCGGGCACCCGGCCCCGGACGGTGAGCTTGGGTGCGGCCGGATATCCACGTATACTGGCTTCGGAATTACCCCCGTGGGTATGCCGGCCCCCGTGAGGGCGTCCTGCCGCCGGCGGTCGGCCGCCGGCAGGGGGAAGGAGGCGGAAGCCTGTGACTCTGCCGCTCCCGGAGACCGTGGGGTGGCCCGGCGGCCCGCAGTTCCAGACCTTCGGACTCTTCCTCCTCGCCGGGCTGCTGCTGGGCTATGCGCTGGACCGCGCGGAGCGGCGCGACGCGCGCTGGCTGGCGGGCCTGGCGGGGGCCTGGCTGGTCGGCCGGCTCTTGCGGCAGGTGGTCTTCCCCGACCTGGCCTGGGGCGATCCCCGCAGCTGGATCCGCCTCACCGGCGACGCCTTCAGCTACGAGGGGGCGGTCCTGGGCTTCCTGGCCGGCCAGGCCGCGCTGGCAGGCGGCGGCTGGCGCCAGCGGCTGGGGTCGCTGGACCGGCTGGCCTCGCCCCTGGCGGCCGCGACGGCGGTGGGGATGATCGCCTGGCCGGCGCGGGGCGTTCCCGCCACCTTCCTGGCGCTGCCCGATCCGGCCGGCCGCCCGGCCCTGGCGGTCCAGGTGATCGGGGCGGTCCTCTACGCCCTGGTGGCGTGGGCGCTGGGCGGGCGCCGGCAGGGGGCGCCGGGTTCGCTGGCGCTCTTCCTGGCCTCCTCGGGCGCCATCCGCTTCGGGCTGGGCTGGCTGGTGGCCGACCGCAGCGCCTGGTGGGGGGAGCTGAGCGCGGTCCAGGTGGGGGCGCTGGCCAGCGTCGTGGCGGCGACCGCCCTGGCCGTGGCGGGCGCCCGGCCGGCGGAACTGTTCGGCAACCGTCTCCGCCTGGCCATGGACGGCACGCTGGCCCTCCTCGTCCTGGCCGCGGCCGTCACCATCCTCTCCTGGCCGGCCCCCGGCCAGCCCCAGGCCGGCGCAGGCGGGGCCGGCGGCGGGACGGGGGCGATCGCCCAGGCTCCGGAGAGCGGCTCTTCCGGCTCCTCAGGCGGCGAACTGCCGGCGGCGGCGGTGCCCGGCTATCCCGCCCCCGACTTCACGGCCAAGGCGCTGGACGGATCGACCTTCCGCCTGGCCGATCTGCGGGGGCGGCCGGTGCTGCTCAACTTCTGGGCCAGCTGGTGCCCGCCCTGCAAGGAGGAGATGCCCGACCTCGAGGCTTTCCACAAGAAGTACGGCGACCGCATCGCCGTGGTCGGGGTCGACATGCAGGAGAGTCCCGAGACCGTCGCCCGCTTCACGCGAGAGAACGGGTACGACTGGCGTTTCGTGCTCGACCCGGGGCTCGACGTGGCCCAGCTCTACCGGGTGGGCGGCATCCCCACCAGCTTCTGGATCGACGCAGGGGGTGTCGTCCGCGTCCGCTTCACGGGGCCGATGACGCTGGCGCAGATGGAGGCCTACTTCAAGCAGGTGGGAGAGGCCGGCTCCCGCTGACCCCCGCCGGAGCCGGAGCCGTCGCAGCCTCCGCCGCCCCGGCGGACGCCCTCGCCCGGAGCCAGCGCTCGGGCAGGCTGCGGACCGGCGCCGCCAGGAGTCCCTCGCGCGGGTCGCCCAGCAGGACCGCTTCGGCTCGGGCGTAGCGCCAGGCGGTGTAGGCGAGGACGAGGGCGTCCAGCGCGTCGTGGTCGAGGTCGGCTTCCTCGGCGCGCAGGGGCCCGCCGCCCGCGCGGCGGACCCCCAGCGCCGCCAGCAGCCGGAGGCGTTCGAGCCGGCCCTCCGGCCGGCTTTTGGGGGGAAGCCAGCCGCCCGCCAGGGCGGTGAAGCTGAGCGCCGGGTAGGCTTCCAGCAGGGAGGCGCCGGTGTCGTCCAGGGCGCGGGGGAGCCGCCGGTCTTCCTCCAGCCGGCGGAAGAGGGCGAAGCCGACGCGCATCCAGCCCGGCGCCTCGGCCTCGCTGCGGGGGGTGGGGTAGATGGCGAGACCGCGGCGGCGGACCTCCCACTCGCAGACGCGGAAGCCCCGGTAGACGCCGGGCCGCGGTCTCGGCGCCAGCCGGGCGCGGTAGCGGGCGCTGTCCATCAGGTGGAGCCCCGGCCGCTGGGAGGCGTCCACCGCCACCACGTCGGGCTGGCGCCGGCGGACCGCCGTCACCACGGCGGCCACGTCGGCCGCCTGCTCGAGCGCCACCACCCGGAGGTCGTCGTCCAGCCAGGCGAGCCGGTGGCCGCGGCGCTCGGAGACGTCTACGCCCAGGAAGAGCCTCCCGCCCGGCACGATCCGTTCACCTCCATCGCCGGGCATGCGGCGACGCCGCCCCGTGCCCGCACCGACGCCCGTGCCCTTCGACACGAGAAAGAGGGGGGCGTCATCCCCCTCTTTCTAGCATGAACGGGTTTCCGGCTTCCGGCGGGCTCGCTTCAGGCGAGGAAGACGTGGCGACCGATGGTGGCCAGGTAGCGCTGCGTCCAGAGGTAGGTGCTGTACGCCTTCCCCGGGTTGAAGAAGTAGAGCGCGCCTCCCGTCGGATCCCAGCCCGCCAGGGCGTCGTCCACGGCGCGCAGGGCGCTGGCCGTGGGCGGCTGGTAGAGCGACCCGTTGGAAACCGGCTCGAACTGGCCGGGCTGATAGATCACGCCTGCCAGCGTCTTCGGGAAGATCGGGCTCTTCATCCGGTTGAGCACGGTCGCGGCCACCGCCACCTGGCCCACGTAGGGCTCGCCCCGGGCTTCGGCGGTCACCAGCTGGGCCAGCAGGTAGCGCTCCCCCTGGGTCAGCCAGACGCCCGCCCCGGTCGAGGTCCAGGCGGCGCTCAGCTTCGGCCCCTGCGCGGCCGCCACGGCCGAGGGCGCGTCGGCGCCGGCCGGGCCCTCTCCGGCCGAGGCCGGGATGATCAGCGGCTGGCCGGGACGGATCATGTCCGACGTCAGGCCGTTGTCGGCCTTCAGCTCGGCCGCCGTCAGCCCGTACCAGCCGGCGATCTCCGCCAGCGTCTCGCCGGGCCCGACCACGTGGACCCGCTCGCCCGGCCCCGGAATCCAGAGCTTCTGGCCGGGGTAGACGGTCCACTGGCCCCAGAGGCCGTTGAGCGCCTGAATGGCCGTCACCGTCGTGCCATGCGCCTCCGCGATGCTCCAGAGCGACTCGCCCGGCTGGACCCGGTGCGGGGTGGAAGCCTGGGCGGCGGCGCTGGCCACCGGGACGGTGGCGATGCTCACGCACGCGGCAAGGACCAGGACAACCGCTGCGCGCGTGAGCGCCGCCACGGCGCCCACGTGTCGACGTGGTCTCTTCATCAATGGACGTCCCTCCTACTCGTCGGGTCTCGCTAGAACGTTCACCCCTTCAAAATAAGGTGGTGTTCGTGCAGCATTGTACGGGCCGCCGCAGGGCGGTTCACTAGTAAAACGTCACCAGACGTCGAAGTATCCGGGCGGAGACCTTGGAGCTATGCTGCGCGCGGGAGGGAGGACTCATGAAAATCTTGGTGGCCTTCGACGGCTCGGAACCGGCCAAGCGGGCGATGCGCTTCGCGACCGACCTGGCGCGCCGGCTGGGCGACAGCGAGCTGGAGGTCCTCTTCGTCGCCGAGGATCTGCAGGTGCCTTCCTACTTCAGCGACCAGTACCTGGACCCCGCCACCTGGGAGCGGTTGGAGCGGGAGATGGTGGAGCACGGCCGGGAGATGGTGGAGGAGGCGAGCCGGATCGCGGAGGAGGCGGGGGTGGAGGTGAGCACCCGGGTGCGGCAGGGGAACCCGGCCGCGGAGATCGTGGCCGAGGCGGAGCGCTGCCGGGCCGACCTGATCGTCATGGGCAGCCGCGGCTTGAACGCGCTGGGCGAGATCTTCCTGGGCAGCGTCTCCATCCGCGTGATGCGCCAGGCCACCTGCCCGGTCACGGTCGTCCGCTGAGGCGGCGCAGGTAGAGGTCGAGCCAGGCTTCCTCGCGCAGGAGGAGCTGGCGGTCGATGCCGTTCAGGTCGTCGTCGTACCAGTGATAGTGCGGGATGCCGTCGCGCCCGTCGTCGACGCCGATGAACGTGATGGCCGGCCAGCCGCCCAGCGCCGCCACCAGCGCGTCGGTGGGGAGGATCAGGTTCCGCTGCGGGACCGGTCCGAAGCCGTCCTCCAGCCTGAGCCGGCCGGCGAGCTCCACCAGGCCCGGGTCGAAGCGGACGTAGCGGACCATCCCCTCGCCGGTCAGGTAACGGAAGCGGCCGCCGCCCAGGTTGTCCAGGTTGACGACCCGCGTCCGCTCGGGCGGCAGGTCGCCCGCATGCCGCCCGAGGAAGGCGCGCATGCCCCGCTCCCCGGTCTCCTCGCAGCCCGTCCAGACGAACCAGAGCTCGCACCCCTCCGGCGGCTGCCGCGCGAACCGCTCGGCCAGCGCCAGGGCGAGCGCGCTCCCCGAGCCGTTGTCGTTGGCGCCGGGGACGTAGCGGGCGAAGAGCCACCCCTGGAGGAAGGGGACCAGCGCCACGACCAGCGCCACCGGCGACCAGCGACCCAGCTCCACCGGCCAGGCCGCTGCCGGCGCCAGGAGCCGCCCCAGGATGGCGGCCAGGACGCCGGCCATGCTCAGGTAGGCCAGGCCGAACCAGAGCGGCAGCCAGGGCCGGAAGCGCGGGTGGAAGAGCCAGCTGCCCTTCTGCGTGTCGTAATGGGCGCTGACCACCAGGCGGAGCGCCCCGCCGGGCCGCCGCGCGACCACGTTCTGGGAGGGGGCGGGAGGGAGGACGCGCGCCATGTTCCAGCGCGGGTGGCCCGTCTCCTCGCCCAGGAGAAGCGCCAGCGCCGCCAGCGCCAGGAGGAGCGCCAGGAGCGCCGGCCAGCGGCCCCAGGGCAGGAGGGCGAGCCAGCCCGCCGCCGCCAGCGCCAGCCCGAGCCGGGAGGTGCCGGCGTGGAGCGTGTCCGCCGAACCGGGGAAGCGCTCCACCGCCACCTCGTAGCCGAGCGCGCCGAGGCGCTCGGCGATCCAGGCGGCCGCCCGGGCTTCCTGGTCGCTGGCGGAGCCGCGGTGGGGGAAGCGCATCAAGCCCTCCAGGTAACCCCAAGCGTCCACGAAGCGATCGCCTCCCTCGTCCGGTCTTCGACCGGTCCCGGCCGTGGCGCGGACCGCGGCTCCGGCCGCCGGCCTAGAAGAGCGCCGGCTGGCCGGCGTCCGGGCTGAGGCCCAGGTGCTCCTCGGCGGCCCGGGTGGAGCGACGCCCCTGGGCGGTCCGCCGCAGGAAGCCGATCTTGAGCAGGTAGGGCTCCACCACGTCGGTCAGCGTGTCCGCCTCCTCGTTGAGCGTCGCCGCCAGCGCCGCCACGCCCACCGGCCCGCCCTCGTAGGCGCGGATCAGCACCTCCAGGTAGTGGCGGTCGAGGGCGTCCAGGCCGCGGGCGTCGATGCCCTCCAGCGCCAGCGCTTCCTCGGCCACGCGGGCGGTGACGGGGTGGACGCCGCCCACCTGGGCGTAGTCCCGCACCCTGCGCAGGAGCCGGTTGGTGATCCGCGGCGTGCCGCGGGAGCGGCGGGCGATCACCTCCTCGGCCTCCGGCTCCAGCTCCACCCCCAGGAGCCGGGCGGAGCGGGCGACGATCCGCCGGAGCTCCTCCGGCGGGTAGAAGTCCAGGTGGTAGAAGAGGCCGAACCGTTCCCGCAGCGGCGCCGCCAGGAGACCGGCGCGGGTGGTGGCGCCCACCAGCGTGAAGGGCGGGATGTCCAGCCGGATCGACTTGGCGAAGGGGCCCTTGTCCACCACGAAATCCACCCGGTAATCCTCCATGGCCGGGTAGAGGAACTCCTCCACCGCCCGCGGCAGCCGGTGGATCTCGTCGATGAAGAGGACGGAGCCGGGCTCCAGGTTGGTCAGGACGCCCATCAGGTCGCCCGGCCGCTCGATGGCCGGACCGCTGGACTGGACCAGCGGAACGCCCAGCTCGTGCGCGATCACGTGGGCCAGGGTGGTCTTCCCCAGGCCCGGCGGACCGTAGAAGAGGACGTGGTCCAGCGGCTCGCCCCGCTCGCGGGCGGCCGTCACCGCCACCCGGAGCCGCTCCACCACCTGCTGCTGACCGATGTACTCGTCGAAGGCGCGCGGCCGGAGCGAGGACTGGTACCGCTCCTCCTCGGGCCGCTCCTGGGGCGAGACGAGACGCTCACGCACTCCGCCGACCTCCCTTGCAAGGAGCTTGCGACGGCTTCAGGTCAGGGGGCGGGGGCTCGGCCGCCCAGGCGGGCGGCGGCCTGGCGGTAAGCCTCGCGGATCAGCTGGTCGACGCTCTCCACCGTCGCACCCCCGGCGACGACGCGCTCCAGCATGGCCATCGCCTCGGCCGGCGCATGGCCGAGCTGCTCCAGCACCTGGAGCGCCTCGGCCCAGACCGCCTGCGGGTCGTTCTCCGGGCCCGCGGCCGCCTGCCCTGCCCCGGCGGTGCTCCCCGCGCCGCCCCCGGCCCCGGCGGCCGCGCTCCCGGGTGACGCCCGGCGCCGCCCCTCGCCCGATCCGGTCCCCGCGCCGGCCTTCCCGGCCGCCCCGGCGCTCCCGGGGCCCTCGGGGCCCCCGGCCTCCGCCGCGCCGCCCCCGGCCCCGGGCGCCGGGGCGGCGAAGGCGAAGCCGGCCACCTTCCCCCGCAGCCGGGCGACCAGGTCGGCGGCGCGCTGCCGGCCGATCCCGGGCAGCTGCGTCAGCCAGGCCTCGTCGCCCGCCTCGATGGCGCGGGCGATGGTCGCCACCGGCAGGCTCATCGCCCGCAGGGCGGTCCTCTGCCCGAGGCCGCCCGCGCCGCTCAGCTTCAGCCAGAACTCCCGCTCCTCCGGCGCGAGGAAGCCGATCAGCACCGGCGTCAGGCTGGCGCCGCCCACCCCGCCCTGGAGCAGGGCGACGGTGTACAGCTCCACCACCTGCCCCAGCCGTCCCAGCAGCCGCGGGCGGTCGACCGGCGGTACGGAGGCCTCCAGCACCAGGCCGCCCAGGTCGACCAGGGCGCTCTCCTCCAAGACTTCCTCCAGGCGCCCGCGGATGCGGTCGATCATCCCCGCCAGGCCTCCACGCGCTCGTTGGCCAGGTGACAGAGGGCGCAGGCGGCCGCGTCGGAGACGTGATCGGGCTCCAGCGGCCCCGCCAGGCCCAGGATCCGTTCCACCATCCGCGCCACCTGCTCCTTTCCGGCCGCGCCGCGGCCGGTGACGCTCTTCTTGATGTCCGCCGCCGTGTACTCCACCACGCGGACGCCGGCGGCCGCCGCGCAGGCCAGGAGGACGCCGCGGGCGTGGGCGAGGAGGATGGCCGACTGGGGGAAGGGCGGCCGCGAGTGGACCGCCTCCACGGCCACCGTG
The DNA here is from genome assembly GCA_029961055.1 of Bacillota bacterium. Taxonomy (NCBI): domain Bacteria; kingdom Bacillati; phylum Bacillota; species Bacillota bacterium. The sequence goes on along the minus strand of JASBVM010000051.1, from coordinate 83,731 downwards.
TCGGGCCGGAGCTCCTCGACCAGGGCGCCGGCGTCGCGGGCGAGCTGGGCCAGCCGCCGGGCCAGGTCCGCCCGGGCGGGGACGCGGAGCGTCCCGCCCTCCACCAGCCGGGCGCCCCGGCCGCCGGGACCGGCCTCCAGCAGCGCGTAGCCGGTGGCCCGCAAGCCCGGGTCGAGCCCCAGGATCCGCATTCCATCGCCTCCCGCGCGACGCCTCGGAGCTTCCCCGGCGGGCGCGGGAACTCCTGCCCGGCCGCGGCCGCCCGTGGCGCCCCGCCGCCAGGAAGTCGACCCGGTCCTCGCGAACTCCCGGCCGGAGGTGCTGGGCCCGTGGAAGCGGTTCGGAGCGCAGACGTGGTCATCATCGGAGCCGGGGCGATGGGTTCCTCGCTGGCGTACCATCTGAAGGCGGGCGGCTTCCCCGGCGAGGTCCTCGTGGTCGAGCGGGAGCTCGCGCGGGAACGGAGCTCGACGGGCCTCTCGGCGGGCGGGATCCGCCAGCAGTTCGGTACGCCGGTCAACATTCGCCTCTCCCGGGCCAGCGTCGAGTTCTACGAGCGCTGGCAGGAGCATGTGGCGGTGGAGGGCGAGGCGCCGGACATCGCCTTCCGCCAGCAGGGCTACCTCTTCCTGGCGGACGCGCGGACGTGGCCGGTGCTGGAGCGGCGCTACGAGGTGCAGCGGAGCCTCGGCGTCGAGGTGAGGAAGCTGGCCCCTGCGGAGATCCCGGAGCTGCTTCCGGAGGTGAACCTGGAGGGGCTGGTGGGCGCCACGTACTGCCCCCGGGACGGCTTCCTCGATCCGTACGCCGTGATGCGCGGCTTCGAGGGGAAGGCGCGCGAGCTGGGGGCCGGCTTCCTGGAGGACGAGGTGACCGGGGTCCTCCGCTCGGGCGACCGGGTGGAGGGCGTCCGGCTCCGCTCCGGGGCGCGGGTGGAGGCACCCGTGGTGGTGGACGCCGCCGGCGCCTGGTCGGCGGAGGTGGCCCGCATGGCCGGCGTCGACCTTCCGGTGGTGCCGGTCCGGCACACCATCTTCGTCGCGCGGAGCGCCCGCCAGCTGTCGCGGCCGCTGCCCTTCACCATCCTGCCCAGCGGCCTCTACTTCCGGGAGGAGCGGCCCGGCACCATCCTGCTCGGCAAGAGCCTGCCCGAGGACCCCGAGGCGTTCGACTTCACCGCCGACCGGAGCCCCTTCGAGGAGCTCTGGCTGGAGCTGGCCGAGCGGGTGCCGCTCTTCGAGCAGCTGAGGCTGGAGCACCTCTGGTCCGGGCTCTACGAGATGAACAAGGAGGACGCCAACGCCATCATCGGGGAGCACCCGGACCTGCGCGGCTTCTTCGTCATCGCCGGCTTCTCCGGCCACGGCATGATGCAGGCGCCGGCGGCGGGGCGGGCCCTGGCGGAGCTGATCCAGCACGGGCGCTTCGTGACGCTGGACGTGAGCGAGCTCTCGCCGGCGCGCTTCCGGGAGGGGCGCCTGGTGCTGGAGGACGCGGTGATCTGACGGCCCGGGAGCGGGAGCGCTCCGGGCAGCGCAGCCTGAGGTGCGGCGAGCGACGGGAGGCGAGTGCGATGGCTGTGGCGGAGCCTGTGGAACCCGTGGAGGAGGTGGCGCCCGGCATCTACCGGATCGACGTCCTGGAGGACGGCGTGCCCGGTCGGAGCTGCGCCTACCTCGTCCGCGGCAAGGAAGGCACGGCGCTGGTGGAGACGGGCAGCGCGCCCCAGGTGGAGGCGCTCCTGGACGGCATCGAGCGGGCCGGCTTCGACCCGGCCCGGCTCGACTGGATCTTCGTCACCCACGTCCACCTCGACCACGCGGGCGCGGCGGGGACGCTGCTCAGGCTTCTCCGCCGCCCGACGCTCCTCGTCCACCCGCGCGGCGTCCGGCACATGGTCGACCCGAGCCGCCTCTATGAGAGCGCCCGTTCGGTCTACGGCAGCGAGCTCCTGGAGCGGGTCTTCGGCCGCCTGACACCCGCTCCCGAGGAGCGGGTCCGCGAGGTGCACGAGGGGGAGCGGCTCGACCTGGGCGGGAGGGAGCTCCGCTTCCTGGAGACGCCCGGGCACGCCAAGCACCACGCCTGCGCCGTCGACAGCGAGAGCGCCGGCCTCTTCTCGGGCGACGCGGCCGGCATCTTCTCGCCGGAGCTCTCGCCGGCCGGCGACGACCTGATCCTGCCCACCACCACCCCCAACCAGTTCGACCCGGAGGCGATGGCGGCCACCTCGCGGCGGCTGGCCGGCGAGGGGCTGCGCCGCATCTTCTACACCCACTTCGGCCCGGGCCGGATCGACCCCGCCGAGGCGCTGGAGCGGAACGCCCAGATCGCGCTGGAGTGGGCGGAGGTGGGCCGCCGGGCGCTGGAGGAAGCGGGCGTCCGCGCCTCCCAGGACCTGGAGCGCGCCACCCGCGTGGTGGCGGCGGCGCTGCGCGACCGGATCGAGCGGTACGCGGAGGAGCATGGCTTCGCCCGCCCGGACGACCAGAGCCGGCCGCTCGCCGTCGACCTGCCGCTGGACGCCATGGGGGTCGCCGACTACTGGGCGCGGCGGGAGCAGGAGACGGCCGCGGAGGGCTGATACCGCGACCGGGCCGGGGTGCGGACGGGTGAGAAGCCGGCCCGGCGTGGCCCGCGGCCGGGATGGAGGTCGGAGCCACTTGGTGACGGCGTCCAACGTCGTGGGACGCAGAGCCGACTGCATCTACGAGAAGAGGCACCCCGGCCAGGGGTGCCTCTTCGCTTTCCGCCAGGGCCGGCCACCGGCCGGCCTTGCCGGTTTCAGTCCTTCGTCACAGCCAGGAAGGGCTCCGCCTCCGCGGGGAGCGCCCGCCCGATCCGCCACCAGGGGACCCCCTCGGTGGCGGCCGCCTCTTCCCAGCGTCCCAGGTCGGCCGGGTCGAGGGCGACCAGCAGGCCGCCGGAGGTCTCCGGCGCGGTGAGCAGCACCTGGCGCCAGTCCTCGATGCCGTCCGCGAAACGGGCGTGCGGGCGGATGTACGCGAAGCTCTTGTGCGCCCCGCCCGGGAAGACCCAGTCCGCCCCGTACGCCTCCGCGCCGGGGAGCCAGGGGACCGCCTCCGCCCTCACCTCGAAGCCGACGCCCGAGGCCTGGGCCATCTCCCAGAGGTGGCCGAGCAGGCCGAAGCCGGTCACGTCGGTGGCGGCGTGCGCCCCGGCTGCCAGGGCGGCGCGCGAGGCGCCGGCGTTGTGGACGAGCATGGAGGCCACCGCCGCCGCCAGATCGCCCGGCCGGTCCTGCCCCCGCTTGCCCGCGGTGGTGATGACCCCGGTGCCGAGCGGCTTGGTCAGGAGGAGCAGGTCGCCGGGCCGGGCGCCCCGCTTCCTGAGCAGGTGGTCCGGGTCGGCGCGCCCGAAGACGATCAGCCCGTAGGCCGGCTCCTTGGTCTCCACCGAGTGGCCGCCGGCGATGGGGATGCCCGCCTTCCGCGCCTCGTCCGCCCCGCCCCGGAGGATCGCCTGCTTCACCTCCGGTGGCATGTCCGCCGGCAGCGCGGCCAGGTTGAGCGCCAGGATCGGCGTCGCGCCCATGGCCCAGACGTCGCTCATGGCGTTGACCGCCGCGATCCGCCCGTACGTCTCCGGATCGTCCACCACCGGCAGGAAGTAGTCGACGGTCAGCACGTAGGCGCTCCCGTCATCCCCCAGCCAGACGGCGGCGTCGTCCGGATCGGCCAGGCCCGCGACCACCCGCGGGTGCTCCGCGGGCGGGAAGAGACGCCGAAGCGGCTCCAGCATCGCTTGCAGGTCCGCCGGACCTGTCTTCGACGCTCAGCCGGCGCACTCCACCAGGGCGGTCAGATGCGTGAAGTCCCGCGCCATCGGTTCACCCCCTTTCCTGCTCCCCGGAAGAACCGGGAGATGCGACGGAACTGGCGGCCGGCGGACCGGCCGCCAGGGTCGCCCGTGGGACCGGACTCAGTCGGCGACCGCCTGGCGGACCGCCGCCAGGGCCGCCTCGTAGTCGGGGTGATCGCTCACCTCGGGAACGTACTGGACGTAACGGACCCTGTCGTCGCGGCCGACGACGAAGACCGCCCGCGCCTCCAGGCGCTGCGCCGGCATCAGCGTGCCGTAGGCCTGGCCGAAACTCGCCTCGATGTGGTCGGAGAGCGTGATCACGCGGTCGACGCCGGCCGCGCCGCACCAGCGCTTCTGCGCGAAGGGGAGGTCCATGCTGACGGTGAGGATGACCACGTCGTCGCCCAGCGACGCGGCCTCCTGGTTGAAGCGGCGCGTCTCGGCGTCGCAGACCGGCGTATCCAGGGAGGGGACCGCCGCGATCAGCCGGACCTTGCCCGACCACTCGCTCAGGTGGCGGACGGCCATGGAGTTATCCTGCACGGTGGCGTCCGGAGCCGTCTGGCCCACCTCGATGGGCTTCCCGGCCAGCTGCACCGGCTTGCCGCCGAAGAGCACCGTATGTTCGGCCATCGTTCAGCCTCCCACCCATAAGATCGTCTCTCAGGGAGCGCCCCCGGCGACCGCCCCCGGTGGCACCCTGGGACGGCTTCCATGATATCAGCCGGAGCCCCGCGGGACCGACCCGTCCAGGAGGCGGAGAAGCGCATCGGGCTCGTCCACGATCAGGTCCGCCCCGGCCTCGCGGAAGAGCGCCTCGGCCCGGTCGCCCGGTGCACCCCCCAGCACCCCCGCGAAGAGGAAGACCGTCTCGCCGTCCCCGCTCACCTCGCGGTAGTTCCGCACCGTCCAGGCGTCGTCGATGTTGTCGCCCGCGAAGATGGCGACCTCCACGTCCAGGGCGGCGGCGGCGGCACGCAGCCCCGCCGGGTCGGGCTTCCGCCAGCGGTCGCCGGTGATCACCGCACCCGGCGTCATCCTCCCGACCAGGCCGGCGCGCTCCAGCGCCAACCGGGTCTCACCGCCGGCCACCCGCCCGGTGTAGAGGCCGTAGCGAAGCCGGGCCGGCAGGAGCCGGGCCTCCAGGCGGGGACGCTCCCGCTCGCAGAGGCCGGGCCCCCGCCACTCCCGGGCCGGATAGCCGAACATCTCCATGCAGCGGTCGCCCGCGTAGAACTCGCCGCAGAGCCGGTCCACCCGCTCCCCGTCGAAGCGCGCCTCCAGCTCGCGCAGGAGCTGCGGCTCCGAGCGCTCGCCCAGCCAGCGCCACTCCGCTCCCAGCCCACCCCCCGCCGCCGCCAGCCCTTCGGTCAGCTCCTCCAGCGAGGGCGCCGCGCGACGGAGCGCGGCCGTCCCACCCTGGCGCGCCCCCGCCGCCGCTCCTGCGCCCCCCGCCTCGCCGGCCGCCATCTCCAGCTTCAACGCCTTCCAGAGATAGAAGAGAACGGCCCCCCTCGTCAGGGCCCAGTCGCTGTTGAAGCCTCCGGCTGCCTTGAAGAGCGCCGTCTCGGCCGGCTCGATCAGCCGTCCCGTCTCCCTCCAGCCGTGGTCGTGGACCAGCACGTACTGGGTCACCTCGCTGATCACGCGCGGGTAGGAGTCGGACGTATCCAAGAGGACGCCGTCGACGTCGAAGACCACCGCCCCCACCCGCTCCAGGAACGGCACGGCCTCAGGAAGCGCGCGCACCCCCGGCGCCAGCCGCCTGTAGCGATCCTCTCCGTTCACCCCGTCACCTCCGCGGGCGCCCGCTCGACCGGGTGGGCTCGTCCGTGCCGACCGCGGTCACGGCAGCTCCCAAGCCGCATTCTCCATCGAGGGGCACCCGCGGCGGAAGGCTCCTCCGACCGGAGGACGCTACCCGGCCTGGGAGCCGTCCGGGGAGAGGGGCGGGTCGAAGCTGCAGCTCCCGCTCTCCCAGTCGCAGGTCGCCCCCTCCTCCCCCACGAGGAGCAGGGGCTTGGAGGGCCGAGCCGCAGGCGTGCCCTGGCCGTCTTGCCGGGTGACGGCGGCATCGGGCAGGCGATCTTCCCGGGGGCCGCTCATCTGCGCTCACCTCCCGCTTCCGGGTCGGCAGCCGCCACCGGCTGCCCCCCGTTCCGCTCCGCCAGCACCTGCTGGAAAGCGGCCTTCAGCCGGTCGTAGGGCTGGGCGCCGACCACCAGCCAGCGGCGGTCGAGCACCATGGCCGGCACGCCCGTGATCCCCCAGTCGCGTGCCAGCGCCAGGTCGGCCTCCAGCCGGCGACGGGCCTCGTCGCTCTCCATGGCGCGGGCGAAGGCGGCACGGTCGAAACCGGTCTCCTCCGCGCAGGCGAGGAGCACCTCCCGGTCGTTGATGTCCAGGCACTCCGTCAGGTGCGCCCGCTGGACGCGGGCGAAGTACCGCCGGTGACCCTCGTTCCCCTCGAGGATCGCCGCCGCCTGGCAGGCCAGCAGGCCCGGCGTCGAATACGGGTAGGGGAAGGGTCGCTCGGCCATCCGATCCGCGCGGATCCTGTGCTCGTCGTCGTTGGCGTTCGCCGCCCGCCAGTGGTTCAGGATCTCGCGCTTGGCCGCCTCCTGCGAGCCGAACATCCGCTCCAGGTCCGCCGCCTCGGGCGCCAGCGCGAAGGAGCGGTGCTCGATCCGCACGGCGACGCCCTCCTGCGCCAGGTCCCCGGCGAGCCGCTCCAGGCGGGGAGTGACCGCGTAACACCAGGCGCAGAGCACGTCATGGAAGAAGATCACCTCGAGCTCGAGGCCGGGATCCACAGCTGCCACCTCCATTTCGAAGCATATCAAAACGTTGCCGACTTTCATTCTCACCACCCCGCGCCCGGGGGGCGACCCCGGTCGGCCGGCAAGGCATCCTCCGGCGCCGCCGCATACCCTGCAGGTGCGCGCGAGAGGGTGTCGGGAAACGTGAGACCGCCCGCCTTCGGGCCGCTTCACCTGTGGGCGGACCTCCTGCTCTTCGCCCTTGCGACCAACGCCGACAACCTGGTGGCCGGCGTCGCCTACGCGGTGAGGCGCATCCGCATCGGCTGGGCCGCCAACCTGGTCATCTCGCTGATGGGCGGCCTGACCATGGCCGGTGGCATGTTGCTGGGCTCACTGGTGGGCGGCTGGCTCTCCATCGGCCTGGCCGACCGCCTGGGTGGCGCGCTGCTGACCGTCATCGGCGCGGCTTCCCTGGTCCAGAGCGCCGCCCGCCGCCTGCCCGAGGAGGGGAAGGAGCTCCGGCTCGCCCGCCTCGGCCTGGTGATCCGGATCCTCCGCTACCCCGAGGAGGCCGACCAGAATCTCTCCGGGCGGATCGAGGGAGCGGAGGTCCTCCTCCTGGGCGCCGCCCTCTCGGCCAACAACCTGGCGGCGGGGGCCGGCGCCGGCCTGATGGGGCTCCCCATCCTGCCGACCGGCGTGGCCACGGCCCTCTTCAGCTACCTGGCGCTCCTGGCCGGGCGCCCCCTGCTTCGCCTGGGGCGGCGCTGGAGCCTGGCTGCGGAGTGGTGGGGCGGCCTCCTCCTCCTCGCCCTCGGGCTGGTCAACCTCCTAGGAACTTCCAATGTCTGAGCGCGTGGGATAATATGGAAGACGGGGCGAGAACGTGCCGAGAACGGTTCGGGGACCGGCGGCGGGCGTCGCCCTGCTCCTCCTGCTGGCCGCCGCGGGCCTCTGGTGGGTGCGGGCCGGGTCGCCCGCCCAGGGCGCCGGGCGTGGTGCCGCGGGCCTCGAGTGGCGCGACGGGTCGGCCGGCCAGGACGGGAGCGGGCACCCCGGGTCGGGGAGGCCGCCGAGCTCGTCTCCGGGGGAGGTGCAAACGCCGGAGGGCGGCCCGGGCGATGCGGGCGGCAGCTCCGGCGGCTCCCGGGGCGCTCTCCTCTGGGTCCACGTCGCGGGGGCCGTCAGGCGACCGGGTCTCTACCCGCTGCACGAAGGGGCCCGCCTGGGCGAGGCGCTGGAGGCCGCCGGCGGCCCGACCGACCAGGCGGCCGCCGACCTCCTCAACCTGGCCGCGCCGCTGGCGGACGGGGTGCGCGTCACCGTGCCCACGCGCCAGGAAGCGGCGCGGTTCCCCGGCTGGCCCGTCCTCTCCAGCGACCCCGGCGCGGGTGTGGCGGCTGCACCCCCCGGAGCGGCGGCCCCCGGCGGGTGGCCTGCCACGGGCGAGGGGGGAGCCGCCTCCGCCGGCCCGGCGGGCGGGACCCAGGCGGGGGGCCGGCTGGACCTGAACCGGGCCACCGCCGAGGAGCTGGACCGGCTGCCGGGGATCGGGCCCGCCCGGGCCCAGGCGATCGTGGCCCTGCGGGAGGCGCGGGGCGGCTTCCGCTCCGTCGACGAGCTGCTGGAAGTGCGGGGGATCGGGCCGGCGCTCCTCGAGGAGCTGCGCAGCCGGGTCCGCGTCGGTCCCCCCTGAGCCGGCCGGGGCGGGCGGGGAGAGGCTGTAGACTGGCGGCGGGGGTGGGAGGGTGCGGGGGGAGATCCTCTCGGTCGGCACGGAGCTTCTCCTGGGCGAGATCGTGGACACCAACGCGGCCTGGCTGGCCGGGCGGCTGGCCGAGCTGGGCGTCGACTGCTTCTGGGTGAGCCAGGTGGGCGACAACCCTGCCCGGCTCCGCCAGCTCCTGGAACTGGCTTGGGGGCGGTCGGACCTGATCGTGGCCAGCGGCGGGCTGGGACCCACCGACGACGACGTCACCCGGGAGGCGGTGGCCGGCTTCCTGGGCGAGGAGCGGAGGGTGGACGAGGCGGAGCTCGAGCGCCAGCGGGCGCTGCGGCAGCGGCTGGGGCTGCCGCTCAGCAACGAGCGCCAGGCGGAGCGGATCCCCTCCGCCCGCTTCCTGCCGAACCCGATGGGGACCGCCCCGGGCTGGTGGGTGGAGCGTGACGGCCGGGTGCTGGTGCTCCTCCCCGGCGTGCCCCGGGAGATGCGGGCCATGTGGAGCCGGGAGGTGGAGCCTCGGCTCCGCGGCCGGAGCGGCGTCTCCCTGCTGCGCAGGCGCCTGAAGCTGACCGGACTGGGCGAGTCGCTGGTGGCGGAGCGGCTCTCCGATCTGACCAGCCGGGCCAACCCCAGCGTGGCCACCTACGCCAAGCCGACCGGGGTGGAGGTGCGGATCGCCGTCAAGGGGACGCCGGAGGAGGCGCAGCGGCTCCTGGCGCGGACGGAGGCCGAGATTCGCCGCCGCCTGGGCGCGTACGTCTGGGGTGTCGACGAGGAGAGCCTGGAGGATCTGGCCGCGACCCGGATGGCGGCCGCGCCCGGGGTGTGGGCGCTGGCCGAGGCCGGGACGAGGGGGCAGCTGGCGGCCGCGCTGGCGCCGCGGCTGCCCGAGGAGCGCCTGGCGGCGGTGGAGATCCGGCCGGCGCCGGCGGGCGACCCGGTGGAGGCCCTGCAGGAGATGGCCGGGGCGATCCGCCGCCGCGCGCCGCGGGCCCGGGCGGTGCTGGTCGCCCTGGCGGCCGAGGCGCGTTCGGCCCGGCCGCCGCTGGGCGAGCTGGCGGCGGTCGCCCTGCTCGAGCCGGAGCAGGCGGAGCTTTCGCCGGAGGCCGTCCGTCGCGTCCGGCCCCTGAGCACGGGCGGCCCCGAGCAGGGCGCGGTGCTGGCCGCCCTGGACCGGCTCCGCCGGAGCCTGCCCGCGTCCTGAGCGGCGATGCCGCCGGCACCCCTGGTCTGGATGGCCGGCGGCTGGGCGATCGCCGGACTGCTCGGGATCGGGCTCCGGCCGGAGCCCGAGCCCGGGTTGGCGGCAGCCCTGCTCCTTCTGATGGCGACGGCGGGGGCGGTCGCCGTCCGGTGGCGGTCGGGGGCGGCGCTCGGCCTGGCTGCGCTGGCGCTCGGCCTGCTGCTGGTGGCCGCCCGGCTCGGCGCGCTGCCCGGGCCGTCCGAGCTGGAGCGGCTGGAGGCGCGGCGCTGCGCCGTGGCCCGGGTGGAGAGCGCCAGCCTGGGGGAGCGGAGCGTGGAGGCGACACTCCGCTTCCCGGCGGCTGCCACCTCGTGGAACGGGCGGGCCGAGGCGCGCTGGCGGGGCGGCGAGGCGCCGGCCCCGGGCGACCGCCTCCGGCTCTGCGGCCGGCTCCTCTTCCCGCGGGGCCCGGACAACCCGGGCGGCCTCGATCCGCGCCGGGAGCTGGCCGGCCGGGGCGTCCGGGCGCGCTTCGAGGTGGAGGGGCGCCCCCGCCTTCTCGCCGGAGGAAGCGCCTGGGGAAGGCTCGGCGCGGAGGCAGGTCGAGCCGCGGCGGCACTCCGGGCGAGCGCGGTGGAGGTGCTGGAACGCTCGCTTCCTGCCCAGGAAGCGGCCGTCGTCGCCTCGCTCCTCCTCGGCGACCGCTCCGGCGTGGACGCCGGGCTGGAGGAAGCCTTCCAGCTGACCGGCCTCGTCCACCTCCTCTCGGTCAGCGGCCTGCACGTCGGCTTCCTGCTCCCGTGGCTGGAGCTGCCCTGGCGCCGCTGGGGCCTGGCGGCGCGCTGGCTGGGGCTGGCGGGAGGGCTGGTCGGCTACGCGGCGCTGACCGGCGGGGAGGCGCCGGTCTGGCGGGCGGCGGTGATGGCGCTCGCCTTCCGCGGGGCGGCCGTCCTCGGCAGGCGGCCGCACGCCGGCTCGGCCCTGGCCCTGGCCTACCTTCTGCTGACGGGAAGCCGGCCCGAGCGGGCGGGCGAGCTGGGGCTCCAGCTCTCCTTCGCGGCCACGGCCGGGATCCTGGCCGCGCGCCCGCTCCTGGAGCGCGCCGGGCGGAGCGGCCTGGCGCGACCCCTGCGCTGGCTCGTGCAGGGGCTGCTGGTCTCCCTGGCGGCCCAGGCGGCGGTGGCGCCCCTGCTGGCCGACCGCTTCGGCCGCGCCGGTCCCTGGGGGCCGCTCCTCAACCTGGCGGCCGGGCCGCTGGTGGGCCTCCTGCTGCCTTACGGGCTGGCCGGGCTGCTGCTCGCCTCGCTCCACCCGCTGTTCGCGCCGGCGCTGGCCCCTGCCGGCCTCCTCGCCCGGTGGCTCCGCCTGCTGGTGGAGGCGGGTGCGGCGCTGCCCGGCGCCGAGCGGCTCCTTCCGCCCCCGGGCTGGGCCGCGCTTCCCTGGTACGCCGCGCTGGCCGGGGCCTGGGCGCTGGCGGCCGGCTGGCCGGGCGGCCTGGGCCTGCGCCGGGCGCTCCTGGCCGGTACGCTGGCGGCGGGGGGCGTGGCGCTCCTCCTCTGGTTCGTCCCCTCGGCCCCCCGCCCGGCGGTGCCGGAGGTCCTCTTCCTCGCCGTCGGGCAGGGCGATGCGGCGCTCGTGCGCATGCCGGACGGTTTCACCCTCCTCGTGGACGCCGGGCCGGACCGGGCGCCGGGCACGGCGGAGATCCTGCGCCGGATGCGCCTCCGCCGTCTGGACGCGGTGGCGGTCAGCCACGCGGACGCCGATCACGCCGGCGGCCTGCCGGAGCTGCTCCGCGCGCTGCCGGTGGGGGAGATCTGGCTGGGCGACCCGCCCGTGGCGGGCGACCGCCTCCTGGCCGAGGCGGTCCGGCTGGCGGGGGAGCGGGGGATCCCGCTCCGCCACGTGGAGGAAGGCTGGGTGGCCGAACGACCCGGTCTCCGCATCCGCGTCCTCAACCCGCCCCGGAGCCGGCAGCTGGCCTGGGAGCAGAACGACCGCTCGATGGTTCTGGAGCTGCTCTTCCCGTCCGCGGGCGGGCGGGCGGAGACGGAGCCGCCGGCCGGGACGGGGGAGGCGGGCGAGGGCGTTCCCAGCCTCCTGATGACCGCCGATCTCCCCGCGGAGGGCGAGGCGCGGCTTCTCGACCGGGCGGGCCGGATCCGAGGCCAGATCCTGAAGGTGGCCCACCACGGCTCTGCCGGCTCCAGCTCCCGGCGCTGGCTGGAGGCGCTCCATCCGCGCGAGGCGGTGGTCTCGGTGGGGCCCAACCGGTACGGCCACCCCGCCCGCGGAACGCTGGAGCGGCTCCGCCAGACGGGCGCGCGGATCTGGCGGACCGACCGGGACGGCGCGGTCCGCGCCCGCCGCCTGCCGGAGGGATGGAGGCTGGAGGCGATGCACCGCCGGGAGGCGGCGGGGGAGTGAGAGGGCGGGAGGCGGCCGGGGGCGGGGCGGCGGGAGTCCGAACCGGTGCGATAATGGGGCGACGGGAGGAAGCGCATGCCGGGGACGAGCTCGAGGGCTGGGCAGGGCGGGCGGGGCCTCTCGCGGTCGCGGGCGCGGCGGGGTCCGGCCGGCTCCGCCCTGGAAAGCCTGGAAGAGCTGCTCGAGGAGATCCGGGGACGCGGGCCCGCGCCCCTCTACCTCGCCTACGGCGCGGAACGCTCCCTCGTCCGGAGGCTGGAGGAGGCGCTCCTGGAGGCGCTGGGGCTGAGGGACCCGGCCCAGGCGGCGCTCGGCCACCGGCGCCTGGACGGCAGGGAGCTCGCCCTGGGCGAGCTCCTTCGCCAGGCGCGCTGGCTTCCTCTGGGCGCCAGCCGGCAGCTTCTGGTGGTGGAGGGACCGGCCTGGCTGGAGACGGCCCCCTCGGAGGCGGAGATGGCGGCGCTCGAGCGCTACCTGGCCACGGCCCCCGCCCCCTCCCCGACCGTCCTCCTGCTGGAGCCCTCGGGCGAACCCGACCGCAGGAAGCGGCTGGTCCGGCTGCTCGTGGAGCGGGGCAGGGTGCTGGAGGCCGCGCCCCTCCAGGGGGCCCAGCTGGCCGAGGCGGCCCGCGCCTGGTGCAGGCGGCGCGGCCGGAGGCTGGCGCCGGAGGCGGCCCTGCTGCTGGGGGAACGGGTGGCGGGCGGGCTGGACGGCCTCGTCCACGAGCTGGAGAAGCTGGACGTGGCGCTGGAACCGGGCGCCCCCATCGACACGGAGGCGCTTCTCCGGCTGACCCCGCTCCGCCAGGAGGCCTCCGTCTTCGAGCTCGTCGACGCGGTGGTGGAAGGGGGAGCCGGTCGCGCCCTGCGCCTCTTCCGGCGGCTGCAGGCGGAGGGGGAGCCGCCCGCCCGGCTGCTGGCGCTGGTCGCGCGGCAATTCCGGCTGATCGGCCAGCTCCAGGCCGCGCAGCGGGACGGGCGCGACCCGGCCGCCGCCGTGGGCGTCCATCCCTACGTGCTGCGGAAGGTGACGGAGCAGGCGCGCCTGGTGGACGCGCGCAGGCTCCTGGAGGCGCTCCGGGCCATAGAAGAAGCCGACCTGGCCGTCAAGACCGGTCGGCGGGAAGAGTCGGAGGCGGCGGAGCTGGCGCTGGCGCGGATCGCGCTCAGCTCGCCTCGGCGTTCCGCTTCAGGAAGTCGTTGAACGCCCGCGTGATCCGCGACTTGCGACGCGCCGCCGCGTTCGGGTGGAGGATCCCCTTCTGCGCCACCCGATCCAGCACCGCGATCGCCTGGCGCAGCTTCAGCTCGGCCTGGGCCCGGTCGCCCGCGGCAAGGGCCTCGCGGAAGCGTCGGACCGCCGTCCGGGCGCGCGAGCGACCGGCGCGGTTGCGGAGCGTCGCCTTCCGCTCCAGCTCGATCCGTTTCTTCGCCGACTTGATGTTGGCCACAGCACGACTCACCTCGCTTCCCGCCGAAACCCGCGCCGCATTCTAACAGAGCCCGCCGCCGCCGGCAAGGAAGGAGCGGAGCGCGCCCCGCGGCGGTATAGCCGGTTCCCGCCGGGGAGAGTCTATCGCCGTAGCGGGAGGTGCGTTGCCCATGCTGGGAATGATCATCCGCTTCGTCGTCTCCGCGGTGGTCCTGCTGATCCTGAGCGCGATCCTGCCCGGCTTCGTCATCCGGGGCTTCTGGAACGCGCTCCTGGCCGCCGTGGTGATCGCCCTGGTCGGCTACGTCATCGAGTCGCTGCTGGGTGAGCGGAACAGCCAGTACGCGCGCGGCATCGTCGGCTTCGTCGTCGGTGCCGTCGTCATCTGGGGTGCCCAGTTCGTCGTCCCGACCATGCACGTCTCCATCCTCGGCGCCCTCCTGGCCAGCCTGATCATCGGCGCGGTCGACATCTTCGTCCCCACCCAGCTCCGCTGAGACGACCGCCGCCGCCTCCCTTCCCGGCACCCGTCCCGGCCCCGCCGGGCGGGACCCGGGCGGGGCATGACCTGTCCCACCCGCGCATAGCGATAGCGCGAGGGGGATGGGGATGGACCGATGGCGGATCGCGGTCGTCGGGCTGCGCTGGGGGCGGGGGGGCGGGTGGAGGGTGCGGCTTCCTCGCAGGCGGCGCCGGCCGGGGCGGGCCCGGCGGGGCGGGGCGGGCACCGCCTTCCTGGCCTGGCTGCTCTCCGTCACCTTCGCGGCCGCGATGCTCGTGGCGACAGGCCCGGCGGTGGGGCTTCTGCCCCAGCCGGGGGCGCTGGTGCCCCGGCCGGGAGCCGTCGCCAACGCGGACAGGACAGGCTCCCCGGCGGCATCCGGGGAGAGCGAACCCGCCCTCTCGCACGGGATCCAGGCGAGCCCGCCCTGGCTGGAGGCGCTGGTCCGCCTGGGCCTTCCCTTCCTGGATGTCTTCGACCGGGCGGGACGGCTGCTCTGGCAGCCCGACCGCCTCCTGGACTGGGCGGTCTGGCTCCTGGGCGGCTTCCATCCCACGCGGCCGGTCACCGCCCTCTACCTCCAGGTCCCGGCCATGGCCGAGCTGGACCCGGAGGAGCTCTCCCACGGCGTCCCCGAGATCCACCCGCCCACGCGGCCGGCGCCGGAACCGGACGTCAGCCGCGTCCGTCCACCCCAGGCGGTCCAGCCCTCCCAGGCGCCGGTGGTGCTGATCTACCACACGCACGCCAGCGAGTCGTTCGACCCCGCCCTGGGCCCCGCGGCGGCCGGCAGCCCCTTCACCCAGGATCGGAGCAAGGACGTGGTGGCCGTGGGCGACGAGCTGGCCGCCCTCCTCCAGCAGCAGTACGGCGTGCCGGTCCTCCACCTGCGCACCCTCTTCGACGCCGGCGGGCGGGACGGGGCGTACGCGGTGAGCGAGGCGGGAGTGAGGGAGGCGCTGAAGAAGTATCCGTCGGTGCGGGTCCTGGTCGACCTGCACCGCGACGCGGCGGCCCGCCAGGCGACCACCACGCTGGTGGGGGGCAAGGCGACCGCCCGGGTCCTCTTCGTCTGGGCGACGGGGACGCCCCAGCTTCCCAACCCGTACGCCGCCCAGGACCGGGCCTTCGAGGACGCGCTGGCGCAGGCGCTGCGGCAGGCGGCGCCGGCCGACCCGGGCAGCCCCGACATCGTCCGCCAGCTGGACGACGGCGACCCCGACCCGCTCACCTTCGCCGCCAAGGCACGGTACAACCAGCACCTGCTGCCGCACTCGGCGCTGGTCGAGGTGGGCGGGCAGGAGAACACGCTGCCCGAGGAGTTCCGGACGGCGGGCTTCCTCGCCCGGGCGATCGCGCAGGTGCTCCGCCAGCAAGGGCTCCTTCCGTAGAAGAGAAGGGGACGGAAAGGGGGACGGCCCGGCCCGGTCGAGGCGACCGGGCCGTCTCCCCCGCGCGCCGGCGTCCGGACGCCCGGACCCTCCGCCGTTTCCCCTATAGTGGAAGGCTGGGGACCGGGGGGAGGAAGTCGGGCGGATGAAGCGGATCCGGAACTTCTCGATCATCGCCCATATCGACCATGGCAAGTCGACGCTGGCCGACCGGCTTCTCGAGCGGACCGGCACCATCCCCGCGCGCAAGATGGTGGACCAGGTGCTGGACCAGATGGAGCTGGAGCGCGAGCGCGGCATCACCATCAAGGCGCAGGCGGTCCGGCTCCTCTACCGCGCCCGCGACGGAGGGGAGTACGAGCTCAACCTCATCGACACGCCCGGCCACGTCGACTTCGCCTACGAGGTCTCGCGGGCGCTGGCCGCCTGCGAGGGAGCGCTCCTGGTGGTCGACGCCACCCAGGGGGTGCAGGCGCAGACGCTGGCCCACCTCTACCTGGCGCTGGACCACCGCCTCGCGGTGGTGCCGGTGATCAACAAGATCGACCTGCCCAGCGCCGATCCCGACCGGGTGCGGGCGCAGCTGGAGGAGCTGGGCTTCGAACGCGACGAGCCGCTCCTGGTCTCGGCCAAGCTGGGGATCGGCGTCGACGAGGTGCTGGAGGCGGTGGTGCAGCGCATCCCGCCGCCCGGAGGCAGCCCGGAGGAACCCCTGCGCGCGCTCATCTTCGACTCCAAGTTCGACGCCTACCGGGGGGCGATCGCCTACGTCCGCCTCTTCTCGGGGCGGGTCCGCGTGGGCGACCGCATCCGGCTGATGCAGCGCGGCACCGGCGGTGAGGTGAGCGAGGTGGGCGTCTTCACGCCGGCCATGAGCCCGTCGGACCAGCTGGAGGCCGGCGAGGTCGGCTATCTGGCCGCCGGCATCAAGAACATCCGCGAGCTGGGCGTGGGCGACACCGTCACCCTCGCCGACCGGCCGGCGGCGGAGCCGCTCCCCGGCTACCGGCCCGCCCTCCCCATGGTCTTCGCCGGCCTCTACCCGGTGGAGGCGGAGGACGTGGACGCGCTGCGGGAGGCGCTGGAGAAGCTCCAGCTGAACGACGCCGCCCTCTCCTTCGAGCCGGAGAGCTCCGCCGCGCTGGGGAACGGGTTCCGGTGCGGCTTCCTGGGGCTGCTGCACATGGACGTGGTCCAGGAGCGGCTCGAACGGGAGTTCGGCCTGAGCCTGATCACCACCGCGCCCAGCGTCGCCTACCGGGTCCGGCTGAGCGACGGGAGCGAGGTGCGGGTGGAGAACCCGGCCAAGTGGCCGGACCGGTCGCGCATCGTGGAGACGGCGGAGCCCTACGTGCACGCGGAGATCTTCACGCCGGCGGAGTTCGTGGGCGCGGTGATGGAGCTCTGCCACGACCGCCGCGGGAGCTTCCTGACCATGGAGTACCCCGACGCGCGGCGGGCGCGCCTGGAGTACCGGCTGCCGCTGGCCGAGATCATGTTCGACTTCTTCGACGTGCTCAAGTCGCGGACGCGCGGGTATGCGACCCTCGACTACCGGCTGGACGGCTACGAGCCCTCGGACCTGGTCAAGCTGGAGGTGCTGGTCAACGGCGAGCCGGTCGACGCGCTCTCCCTCATCGTCCACCGCTCCCGCGCCGAGGAGCGCGGGCGCGAGCTGGCGCGGCGGCTGCGGGAGCTGATCCCGCGCCAGCAGTTCGAGGTGCCGGTCCAGGCGGCCGTCGGCGGGCGGATCGTCGCCCGCGAGACCATCCGGGCGCTGCGCAAGGACGTGCTGGCCAAGTGCTACGGCGGCGACGTCACCCGCAAGCGGAAGCTCCTGGAGAAGCAGCGCGAGGGAAAGAAGCGGATGAAGCAGGTGGGCCGCGTGGAGATCCCGCAGGAAGCCTTCCTCGCGGTCCTGGGCGCCTCCGCCCGGGACGAGCGGTCGTGAACGCGGCGGGGCAGGGGACGGAGCTCCTGGCCGCGCCGGCGCTGGTGCCGGCCTGGGGCCTCTACGTCCACATCCCTTTCTGCCACCACCGCTGCACCTACTGCGACTTCGTCCTGCGCCCGCTGCGGCCGGGGCTGGTGGAGCGCTTCCTGGGCGCCCTGGAGCGGGAGGCGGCCGAGCTGGCGCCGCTGGTGGCCGGCCGGGCCGCCGCCAGCCTCTACGTCGGCGGCGGCACCCCCTCGGTCCTCCGTCCGGACCAGATCGAGCGGCTCTTCGGGCTCCTCCGCCGCCACTTCACCTGGCAACCGGACGCGGAGGTGACGGTGGAGGCCAACCCCGAGTCGCTGGACGAGGAGAGGCTGGAGGCGTTCGCCCGGCAGGGTGTCAACCGGCTCTCCCTGGGGGTCCAGGCCTGGCAGCCCGAGATCCTCCGCCGGCTGGGCCGCCGCCACGGGGCCGCGGAGGTGCGACGGGCCGTGGAGCTCGCCCGCCGGGCGGGTCTGGACCGGCTGAACGCCGACCTGATGTTCGGCCTGCCCGGCCAGGACCGGGCGGCCTGGGAGGAGAGCCTCGAGGCGGCGATCGAGCTGGGTTTCCCGCACCTCTCCGCCTACGCGCTGGAGCTGGAGCCCGGGACCGCCTTCGGCCGCCTCCACGCGGCGGGCCGGCTGGCCCTCCCGGACGACGAGGAGGTGGCCGACATGTACGACCTCGCACGGCACCGCCTGGCCGAGGCCGGCTACGAGCAGGTGGAGATCTCCAACTGGGCACGGCCCGGTTTCGCCTCGCGGCATAACCTGCTCTACTGGCGGACGGAGGAGTGGCTGGGGCTGGGCCCCGGCGCCGCCTCGCGCCTGGGCGGCCTGGAGTGGACCGACACCGGCGACGTCGAGGGCTGGATGGCCGCGGTGGAGGCGGGGGGGCCGCCGCCCCGCCGGATCGGCCAGCTGGACCCGCTGCGGGCGGCCAGCGACGCGGTCATCCTCGGGCTCCGCCTCCGTCGCGGCGTCGACCTGGACGCCTTCCGCCGCCGCTTCGGCCTCCCGCTGGAGGAAGCCTTCCCGGGCGCCCTGGAGCGCGCCCTCTCCACCGGCCTCGCGGAGCTCCGGCGGGGGCGGCTGCGGCTGACGGAGGAGGGGTGCTTCCTCGCCAACCGGGTGATGGAGGAGTTCCTGCCGCCCGCCTCTTAGCACTCCTCCCATCCGAGTGCTAAACTCGGGTCTGAGCGACGGGGTGGTGGCCTTGCGCGAACGGAGCCGCCAGATTCTGAAGGCCATCGTGCAGGACTACGTGCGCAGCGCGGAGCCGGTGGCTTCGCGCACGGTGGCGCGCAAATACCTGGCCGGCCTCAGCCCGGCCACCGTGCGGAACGAGATGGCCGACCTCGAAGAGGCCGGCTTTCTCGAGCAGCCGCACACCTCGGCGGGCAGGGTTCCCTCGGACAAGGGGTACCGGTATTTCGTCGACTTCCTGCTCGACCCGCCGGAGAAGCCGCTGGGCAGCTGGATCGGGGAGCAGGCCGGCTCGCTCCTGGAGCTGCGGGCCCGGCGGGTGGAGGCGTTGATGCAGCATGCGGCGCGGGTGCTGGCGGAGATGACCGACTGCCTCTCGCTGGTGACGGCGCCGCGGCTGGCCCAGCTCCGCCTTCACGCCGTCCACCTCCTCCCGGGCGAGGCCGGGCGGACGGTCCTCATCCTGGTCAGCGAGGAAGGCGTGGTCGACCATCGCCTGGTGGAGCTGGATCCGGGCGAGGAGGCGGGTTCCGCCGAGGAGCTGGAGGCGCTCTCCGAGCTCCTGACCCGCACGCTGGCCGGCCTCACCCTGCACGAGATCTCCGGCGGCCTGCTGCGCCACCTCGAGAACGAGGTCGGTCGCTTCCGGCAGGTCCTTCGAGTACTCTTGGAGTCGCTGGACGAGGAAGAGAGCGGGAGCCGCGGCTTCCGGGTCGTCCTCTACGGGGTGCGCAGCCTGCTCCGGCAGCCGGAGTTCCGCGACCTGGGCATGGTTCACCTTCTCCTGGGGCTGCTGGAGCAGCAGGAGAGCCTGGTGGAGCTCCTGGGCGCGGGCGCCTGGATGCCCGAGCACGGCGTCAGCGTCGCCATCGGCCGCGAGCTGCCGCTGGCGGCGGCCCAGCCCTTCAGCATGGTGAGCGCGCCCTACGCGGCCGGCGGCGCTCCGCTGGGCCGCGTGGGCGTGGTCGGGCCGCGCCGGATGGACTACGCCCTGGTGATGACGGCGGTGGACGAGGTGACCCGACGCCTGGAGTCGGCGCTGGAACGGATCCTCTGATCCTCCGGGGAAGCCGGGGCCGGTTCCCCGGCCCGGCTCCCGATCGGTCGCGGCCCGCCGGCGGAGCGGGCCGCGATCTGCCCAACTCGACGGGGATGGGGTGGCGATGGAGCAGCGAGAGGAGCAGCTGGACGACGAGCGGAGCGCCCCCGGCGGCCGTCCGGAGGCGCAGGATACGGCCGGGGGCGAGCCCGAGGCGACCGGGGGCGAACCCGAGGCCGCCGAGGAGAGGCCGGACGCCGGCGCGCTCGAACGGGAGCTGGAGCAGGTCCGGGCGCAGGCGGCAGAATACCTGGAGACCGCCCGGCGCCTGAAGGCCGACTTCGACAACTACCGGAGACGGATGTTCCAGGAGCAGAGCCGCTGGAAGGCGGACGGGGTGGCCGCGGCGGTGCTGGAGCTGCTGCCGGTGGCGGACAACCTGGAGCGGGCCCTGGCCTCCCAGGCTTCCTCCGCCGAGGCGCTCCGCCAGGGCGTGGAGCTGACCCTGCGGCAGATGCGGGAGGCGCTCGCCCGCCTGGGCGTGGAGGCCGTGGCCGGCGTCGGCCAGCCCTTCGATCCGGCGGTCCACGAGGCGGTCCAGCGCGTGGAGGGCAGCGGCCGCCCGGAGGGCGAGATCGTCCAGGAGATCCGGAAGGGGTACCGGATGAAGGATCGGCTCCTCCGCCCCGCCCTGGTGGCCGTCGCCGCCGGGACGGGGGAGGAGGCGGCGAAGGCCGCCGCAAGAGAGGCCGCAGCGGAGGGCAGCGGCCCGGAAGCGGGTGCCGGGGCCGGCGCCGGCGACGAGGGCGCCGCGGCCCCGGGCCCCGGCGAGGAGAGCACGAGCGGGGAGGCGTGAGCAAGTGGGCAAGGTGATCGGCATCGATCTGGGCACGACCAACTCCGTGGTCGCCGTCATGGAGGGTGGCGACCCCGTGGTCATCACCAACGCGGAAGGCAGCCGGCTCACCCCCTCCGTGGTCGCCTTCACCAAGAGCGGGGAGCGGCTGGTGGGCCAGCTGGCCAAGCGGCAGGCGGTGACCAACCCCGAGCGGACGGTCTACTCCATCAAGCGCTTCATGGGCCGTACCTACGCCGAGACGGCGGAGGAGCGGGCGCGCGTCCCCTACCGCGTCGAGCAGGGGCCGAGCGGCGACACGCGCGTCCGCATCGACGACAAGCTCTACTCGCCCCAGGAGATCTCGGCCATGATCCTGCAGAAGCTGAAGGCGGACGCCGAGGCGTACCTGGGCGAGAGCGTCACCCAGGCGGTGATCACCGTCCCCGCCTACTTCAACGACAGCCAGCGCCAGGCGACCAAGGACGCCGGGCGGATCGCCGGGCTGGAGGTGCTGCGCATCATCAACGAGCCGACCGCCTCGGCCCTGGCCTACGGCCTCGACAAGCAGGGGAACCAGACCATCCTGGTCTTCGACCTGGGAGGCGGCACCTTCGACGTCTCGCTGCTGGAGGTGGGCGAGGGCGTCTTCGAGGTGAAGGCGACCGCGGGCAACAACCACCTGGGCGGCGACGACTTCGACCAGCGCATCATCGACTGGCTGGTGGAGGAGTTCCGGCGCGAGCACGGCATCGACCTCTCCAAGGACCGGACGGCGCTCCAGCGGCTGAAGGAGGCGGCGGAACGGGCGAAGATCGAGCTCTCCAGCGCCACCACCACCTCCATCAACCTGCCCTTCATCACGGCGGGTCCGGAGGGGCCGCTCCACCTCGACATGACGCTGACCCGGGCGCGCTTCGAGGAGCTGACCGCCGACCTGGTCGAGGCGACCATGGGCCCGGTGGAGCAGGCGCTCTCCGACGCGGGCCTCAGCCCGGACAAGATCGACAAGGTGCTGCTGGTGGGCGGCTCCACGCGGATCCCGGCCGTCCAGGAGGCGGTCCGCCGCCGCTTCGGCAAGGAGCCGTTCAAGGGCATCAACCCGGACGAGGTGGTCGCCATCGGCGCCGCCATCCAGGCGGGCGTGCTGGCGGGCGAGGTGAAGGACGTCCTCCTGCTGGACGTGACGCCGCTGACGCTGGGCATCGAGACGCTGGGCGGGGTGATGACGCCCATCATCGAGCGGAACACGACCATCCCCACCTCGAAGAGCCAGGTCTTCTCGACCGCCGCCGACGGGCAGACGCAGGTGGAGATCCACGTCCTCCAGGGCGAGCGGAAGATGGCCGCCGACAACAAGAGCCTCGGCCGCTTCATCCTGGACGGCATCCCGCCGGCCCCGCGCGGCGTGCCCCAGATCGAGGTCACCTTCGACATCGACGTCAACGGTATCCTGAAGGTATCCGCCAAAGACCGCGGAACCGGACGGGAGCAGAAGATCACCATCCAGGCCTCCTCCAACCTGAGCGAGGAAGAGATCCAGCGGATGGTGAAGGAGGCGGAGGCCCACGCCGAGGAGGACCGCCGCCGCCAGGAGCTGGCCAACGCCCGGAACGAGGCGGACGCCGCCGTCTACGCCGCGGAGAAGGCGCTCAAGGACCTGGGCGACAAGGTGCCGGCGGACGAGGCCTCGCGGATCCGCGAGAAGATCGACGCCGTCCGGAAGGTGCAGTCGGCGGAGCAGCCCGAGGAGATCCGGCGCGCCACCGAGGAGCTGAACCAGGCGGTGATGCAGGTGGGGGCGCACCTCTACCAGCAGGGGCAGGGCGGTGCCGGTGGAACCGGCAGCCAGGCCACCGGGACCGAAGGGGGTCCCACCGTCGACACGGAGGGTCGCTGATCCATGGCCGACCGCGACTACTACGAGGTGCTGGGCGTCCGCCGGGGGGCGTCGCAGGAGGAGATCAAGGCGGCCTTCCGGCGCCTGGCGCGCCGGTACCACCCGGACGCCAACCCGGATGACCCGGATGCGGAGGCCAAGTTCAAGGAGATCAACGAGGCCTACCAGATCCTGAGCGATCCGGAGAAGCGCGCCCAGTACGACCGCTTCGGCCGGGCGGCCTTCCAGCCGGGGGCCGGCGCCGGGCCGGGTGGCGCGGACGGCTTCGGCGGCTTCGACTTCGAGGACCTCGGCCTGGGCGACCTTTTCGAGAGCTTCTTCGGCGGCGGGCCGCGCCGTCACGCCGGTCCGGAGCGAGGCCGGGACGTGGTGGTGGAGGCGACCACCGACTTCCGCACCGCCTTCTTCGGCGGCTGGCAGGAAGTGGACGTGGTCCGCGAGGAGCGCTGCGGCACCTGCGGCGGGAGCGGCGCGGCCCCGGGGACCGGACCCGTCCGCTGCCCGCGCTGCGGCGGTCGCGGCCAGGTGCGGACCGCCCGCCAGACGCCCTTCGGCCAGTTCGTCGTCTCCAGCACCTGCCCCCAGTGCGGCGGCCGCGGCACGGTGATCGAGCGGCCCTGCCCCAGCTGCGGCGGCCGCGGCACGGTCCGCAGGAAGAAGCAGATCCGGGTCCGGATCCCCGAGGGCGCGGAGGACGGTGTCCGGCTGCGCGTGGCCGGCGAGGGCGAGGCCGGCCCGGCGGGCGGACCGCCGGGCGACCTGCTGGTCCTGCTCCATGTCCGGCCCGATCCTCGCTGGCGACGGGCCGGGGCGGACGTGGAGATGACGGTGCCCATCCACTACACCCAGGCGGTCCTGGGCGACGAGATCGAGGTGGAGGGGCCGCGCGGGGCGGAGCGGCTGCGCATCCCGCCCGGGACCCGCTCCGGCACCGAGTTCCGCATCCGCGGCAAGGGCGCCCGCAGGCTGGACCGCGCGGGGACCGGCGACCTGCTCATCCGCGTCGAGATCCACGTGCCCAAGGAGATCAGCCAGGAGCAGCGCGAGCTTCTCCAGCGCCTGGCCGAGCTGGAGGGGCGCTCTCCCTCGGGGCGCGACGAGCGGGGCTTCGTCCGGCGTATGCGGGACGCGCTCAATATGTAGATCGCCGGGCGAGGCCGGGCCGAGAGGCCGGGGGGTCGTCTCCCGCGCCGCGGGGGGCGAGCCCTTTGGGAAGGCGGCAGGTGATGGCTGATGGACTACATCGAGGTGCGTCTCACCGTCCCGCCTGACGCGCTGGAGGCGGTGGCCAACCTCCTGAACGAGCAGGGCTCCGGCGGGGTGGCCATCGACGACGAGCGGGAGGCCACGCTCCGCGCCTACTTCCCGGACGACGACCGGCTCGACGAGCGGCTCCGGTCGATCCGCGGCGCGCTGACCGACCTGGTGGCCTTCTTCCCGGGCATGGCGGAGTGGCGCGAAGAGCGGCGCCGGGTCCACGAGGAGGACTGGGCCAACGCCTGGCGGCGCTTCTACCATCCCACGCGCGTCGGCGAGCACCTGGTCGTCGTGCCCACCTGGGAGGAGTACCAGCCCCGGACGGGCGACCGGATCATCCGCATGGATCCCGGTATGGCCTTCGGCACCGGGACGCATCCCTCCACCGCCCTGGCCATGCGCTGGATCGAGAGCGTCCTGGGCGCCCCCGAGGGGGGCAGTGGGGGCAGCCCGCCGCGGGCTCCGTCGGGACCCGTCCTGGACGTGGGGACGGGCTCGGGCATCCTGGCCATCACGGTCGCCCTTCTCGACGAGACGCGGGAGGTCCGGGCCCTGGACATCGACCCGGTGGCCGTCCGCGTCGCCCGCCACAACGTGGAGGAGAACCAGGTGGCGGACCGGGTCCACGTCGCCCTGGGCGAGGTGGGCTACGAGCCGGACGGGGCGTACGCCCTGGTGCTGGCCAACCTGACCGCCGATCTCCTCAGCGAGAACGCCGCCGACCTGGCGCGCGTCCTGGCTCCCGGCGGCCTGCTGGTCGCCTCGGGCATCGTCGACGTCTACGCCGAGGAGGTGCGCCAGCGCCTGGGCGAGGCCGGCCTCCTCTGGAGGGGCGCGCGCAGCGAGAGCGGCTGGGTCGCGCCCCTGCTCGAGCGGCCGGTGGGCGCCTAGACGCCGTCAGGCTCCCAGGGGTAGACGATCCACTGCTCGATCACCTGGTCGTAGTAGTCGGGCTTCTGCTCAGGGAAGAGCGAGCGGGAGGGCTTGTAGTGGAGGACCGCCACCTCGGGACGCCCTCCGGCCTCCAGCACCCGTTGCCGGACCGCCATCACCGTCCGGCCGGTGTCCCAGACGTCGTCCACGACCAGGATCCGCTTCCCCTTGAGGAAGGGGTCGGGCGGGAACTGCAGGAAGGTGGGCTGCTCGATGCGGTGCTCCACGTCGTCGTAGAACATGACCGCCGCCACCAGGATGTTGCGCATGCCGGTCTTCTCGCTGATCAGGCAGGCGGGTACCATGCCCCCCCGCGTCACCACCAGCAGCGCGTCGTAGTCGCCGGGCAGCTTTTCGACGAGGCGGTCGACCGCCTCGGCCACCGACTCCCAGGACAGGTGGATCTTCCGGATCGCGTCGCCGGACGCCGTCGCCAATGGAGTCCCACTCCTCGAAGGGCTGAAGCGGATGGATTGCTGCCAGGATACCACGCCGAGGCGGGGCCGGGCGACGGCGCGCCGCGCCCGTGCCGGCGGCGGTCCCCGGGGACGGCTTCCCGGCGGTCGTCTCCGGGCGGCGGCCGTTGACGCCCGCCGCCGGCGGGCGCTAGCGTGGGCACGATCGAGAGTGGCTCGGCCGGGCGGGCCCGCCCGGAGAGGGGCGCGACGGCCGCGCTGGCCGCGGCCCCGGCCGAGGTGGAGGAAAGCCGCATGGATGCGAACCCGACGTCTCCCGGCGCCGGCCTGGTCGCGGCCGCGCCCGCGGCGGCAGAGAGGGGCCGCGTGGCGCTCCGGACGCTCGGCTGCAAGGTCAACCAGTACGACGGGGAGGCGCTCCTGGAGCGCTTCCGTCGCGCCGGCTACCGGGTGGTCCCCTTCGACGCGGAGGCCGACGTCTACATCGTCAACACCTGCACCGTGACCGGCGAGAGCGACCGCAAGTCGCGCCAGCTGATCCGCCGCGCCCACCGCCGCAACCCCGGGGCGGTGGTGGTGGTCGCCGGCTGCTACGCGCAGGTGGCGCGCGGCGAGGTGGCCGGCCTGCCCGGCGTCGGCGTGGTGCTGGGCAACCAGGGGCGCGAGCGCGTCGTCGAGCTGGCCGAGTCGGCCCGCGCCGGCGGCCGGCCCGCCTCCACGGTCGGCAATATCTTCGCGGAGCGGAGCTTCGACGACCTGGCGGTGGAGGCGTTCACCGGGCGGACGCGCGCGCCGCTCAAGATCCAGGAGGGCTGCAACGAGTTCTGTACCTACTGCGTCATCCCCTACGCCCGCGGCGGCCTCCGCTCCCGCAGCCTGGAGTCGATCCGGCGGGAGGCCGAGCGCCTCCTGGCCGCCGGCTTCCGCGAGGTGGTGCTGACCGGTGTGCACGTCGGCGCCTGGGGCCGCGACCTGCCCGGGCGGCCGTCCCTGGCCGAGGTGATCCGGGCGCTGGGCCGCCTCCCCGGCCTCGACCGGCTGCGGCTCTCCTCCATCGAGCCCATGGACGTGGACGAGGAGCTCCTGGCGGCCATGGCGGAGAGCCCCAACTTCTGCCACCATCTCCACCTGCCGCTCCAGGCCGGCTCGGACCGCATCCTCCGCGCCATGCGCCGCCGCTACACCACGGCGGACTTCGCCCGGATCGTCGAGCGGGCGCGCCGGCTGATGCCCGACGTGGGGTTGAGCACCGACGTGATCACCGGCTTCCCGGGCGAGGACGAGGAAGCCTTCCGGGAAGGGTACCGCTTCCTGGAGGCGACGGGCTTCGAGCGCCTCCACGTCTTCCCCTACTCGGCGAGGAAGGGGACGCCGGCGGCCGCCTTCCCGGACCAGGTGCCCGAGCCGGTCAAGCGGGAGCGGGTGGCGGCGCTGCTGGAGCTGGGCGGGCGGCTGGCGGCGGCGGCGCGGCGCTCCTGGATCGGCCGCGAGGCGCCGGTGCTGGTGGAGGACGAGCCGGCACGGGAGGGCTGGATGGAGGGGCTGACGCCCGGCTACCTGCGGGTGCGGCTTCCCGGCGGCCCGGAGCTGGCCAACCGGATCGTCCGCGTCCGGCTGGAGGGCGAGGAGGGCGAGGCGCTGGTCGGCAGGCCCGTGGGGGGCGAGCTGCCGGCGCGATACGCATAGAATCCATGGCAGCCGGGCCGTCAACCGGCAGGCCCCGGAGGGTGGAGGCGAGGAGGTTGGAGCAGGACAGCGCTTCAGGCGGGCGCAGGTTAAGGGTGGCCGTCCTCTTCGGGGGCCGTTCGGCGGAGCACGAGGTCTCCGTCCACTCGGCCGCCACCGTGATCGCCGCCCTGGACCGGTCGCGCTTCGAACCGGTGCCGGTGGCCATCTCCCGGGACGGCCGCTGGCGGCAGCTGCCCGCCGCCGCGCTGAAGGGGCTGGGCGGCGAGCCGGAGCGGCTTCACCGCCTGCTGGCCGCGTGGGCCTCCGCGCCCGGCGAGGCGGAGGCCCCGGCCGGCGCCCCGCCCGAGGAGGGCGGCGAGGGCGTGGCCCTGCTCCCCGCGGAGGGGGCGCGGCTGCTCGCCGCCGGGGGTGTCCGGCCGCTCCCCGGCGAGGGCGGGGCGGGAGCCGGCGGGCTGGCCCCCGGCCGGTGGGACGTGGTCTTCCCCGTCCTGCACGGCCCCTTCGGCGAGGACGGTTCGATCCAGGGCCTCCTGGAGGTGGCCGGGATCCCGTACGTGGGCGCGGGCGTCACGGCCTCGGCGCTGGCCATGGACAAGGCGCTGACCAAGGACGTCCTGCGCGCCCACGGCCTGCCCGTCCTCCCCTTCCTCCTCGTCCGGCGCGACGAGGAGCCCGGCCGGGTGGCGGAGCGGGTGGAGAAGGAGCTGGGCTACCCGGTCTTCGTCAAGCCCGCCAACCTCGGCTCCAGCGTCGGCATCTCCCGCGTCGACCGCCCGGAGCGGCTGCCCGCGGCGCTCCAGCGGGCCGGCCGCTACGACCTCCGCCTGGTGGTGGAGCGGGCGATCCCCGCCCGGGAGATCGAGTGCTCGGTCCTCGGGAACAGCTCGCCCGAGGCCTCGCTTCCCGGCGAGATCGTCCCGCACCGGAGCTTCTACGACTACCGCGCCAAGTACCTCGAGGAAGGAAGCGCCCTCCTGATCCCGGCTCCGCTCGACCGCCCCACCACCGAGCGCGTCCGCCAGCTGGCGGTGGAGGCCTACCGGGCGCTGGGCTGCGAGGGGATGGCGCGGGTCGACTTCCTGATGGAGCGGGGGAGCGGCCGGCTCTACGTCAACGAGCTGAACACCATCCCCGGCTTCACGTCGATCAGCATGTACCCCAAGCTCTGGGAGGCGACGGGTCTGCCGCTCCCCAAGCTGCTGGAGCGGCTGATCGAGCTGGCGCTGGAGCGGCACCGGCTCCGCGCCGGCCTCAGCCTCCTGCCCGACCCGGACGAGGCGGCCGACGCGGCCGGCCCGGGCGAGCCGGCGGGGTAGCCTTCCGGGCTCAGAGCCAGCGGTCGGCCCAGCGGTGGAGATCCACCACCGTCCGCCAGAGGTCGTATCCCTTCTCGCTCAACCGGTAGCGGATGCGGACGGGGACCGTGGTCGCCTCCACCTCGCGCACCACCAGGCCCCGGCGCGCCAGGTCGCGGAGCCGGAGCGAGAGGAGCCGGTCGCTGAGGCCGGGCACCTCTTCCGCGATCTGGCTGAAACGGCGCGGGCCGGCCAGGAGGGCGGCCAGGATGGGGAGCGTCCAGCGCCTCTCCACCAGCCGGGTCGCCTCCATGTACCGGTCGCAGACCAGGCCGCACGTGCGCAGCGCCGCCTCCAGCGCCCCCGCGGGGGATCCCCCCGACGGGGCGGGGGCGTCGAAGGGCGCTTCCTCGTCGCGCCAGGGGAGGGTGGCGCTTCCGATGGCCGGCATGCGGGATCGCCTCGCTTTCGTGGGGCGGCTCCGCTTCCCTGGGACCGGCGGAGCCGCCGTTCTGTAGGCAGGCTATCCCGGGTGAGCGCCGGGCGGGTTGCGGGTCGACGAAGGTTGGATGAAGCAGGCGTTAACCTCCGGGACGGGACCGGCGGGGGATGGCCCCGGGCGCGCCGGTCCGGCACCCGCCCCACGAAACCTCTGTTCGGCGGGATCGACTCTCGCCTATAATCAGGCCACCGACAGGCGATGCGGTACCATGGGCCAGGCCGCCCGGTCTCCGGACGGACGGCGCCGGACCGGATCCGCGCGCCGCGGCCGGAAGGAGGGGAGCAGATGGCCCAGGTCGTGCGGGGCGAGAACGAGTCGCTGGACGCCACCCTCCGCCGGTTCCGCAAGGTCTGCCAGAAGAGCGGTGTTCTGGCGGACGCGCGACGCCACGAGTACTACGACAAACCCAGCGTCCGCAGGAAGAAGAAGTCGAAGGCCGCGCGGCGGAAGCGCGCCTGACCGCATCCTCTCCCGGCCTCGCAGGGCGCCGGCTCCGGCCGGCGCCCCGCTTCTACCCGGCGACCCACGTCCATAGACTCCTCGCGAGAGGGAGGGAGGCCCTTGCCAGAGCGGCCCAGCGGGCTGGCGGGCGCCCTCGAAGCGTGGCTCGAGCTGCCGGACGACACCCTCCTCGACCTGCCCCGGCTGACGCTGATCGGCCAGGTGATGCTCCTGCTGGAGAATCACCGCGGCCTCGTCCGCTACACGCCGGAAGAGATCCGGGTCGCCACCCGCATCGGCCTCCTGCTGGTGGGCGGAGAGGAGCTGGTGGTGCGCAAGATGGACCGCGAGCAGCTCGTCCTCGCCGGCCGGATCGCCTCCATCCGCCTCGAGCGCCCGGTCCGGCCGGAGGGACAGGCGCGGCCGGAGCGGCCGGGCGAGCGGAGGAAGCGGCCATGGGGCTGAGGCTGGCGCTCTGGTGGAGGGGCTTCCTGCGGGTGACGCTCAGCGGGCGGAGGCCGGAGCGGCTGCTCAACCGGCTGATGCAGGAAGACGTGCCCGTCTGGGGGGTGCGGACCGCGCGGGAGGATGGCGGGCTGGAGCTCCTCCTCCGGCTCCGCGACCTGCCGGCGCTGCGCCGTGCCGCGCGCGGCCTGCGCGTCCGGGTCCGGATCCGGGAGCGCGGGGGAGCGCCCTTCCTCGCGCGCAGGATGCGGGCGCACCGCGGCTGGGTGGGCGGCGCCGCGCTGGCGCTCCTCTTCGTCTACCTGCTGTCCAACTTCGTCTGGTTCGTCGAGGTGCGGGGGAACCACCAGCTCCCCCGCCAGGCCATCCTGGCCGTGCTCGCCCGGGAGGGGCTGAAGCCGGGGGCCTTCCGGCCGCTGATCGACCCGGCGAGGGTGGCGGGTGCCCTGGAGCGCTCGCTGCCGCAGGTGGCCTGGGCCGGCATCCGCATCCAGGGCTCCCGGGCGCTGGTGCGGGTGGTGGAGAAGCTGCCCGAACCGAAGCCGGCGCCCGCCCGGCCCGCCGACGTGGTCGCCCGGCGGGAGGCGCAGGTGGTCCGGGTGGAGGCGGAGCAGGGCCTGGCCCAGGTGAAGCCGGGCGACATCGTGGAGCCGGGCCGGGTCCTGATCAGCGGCCAGGTGCCGGTCGCCCGCGAGGGCGGCGGCGAGGGCGAGGGTGTCCTCTGGGTCCACGCCCGCGGCCGGGTCCTGGGGCGGGTCTGGTACAGCGCCTACGCCGAAGCCGCCCTGGTCTACCCGGCGGAGGTGCCCACGGGTCGCTCGTACGCGCGCTGGCAGGTGGAGGTGCTGGGCGCGCGCCTGGAGGTGGGCTGGCCGCCGTGGTGGCAGGCGCCGCCCTTCGGGCAGTACCGGCGCCGGGTGGTGGAGGTGCTGCCGGCCCAGTG
Organism: Bacillota bacterium; assembly: GCA_029961055.1. Classification (NCBI taxonomy): domain Bacteria; kingdom Bacillati; phylum Bacillota; species Bacillota bacterium. The sequence goes on along the minus strand of JASBVM010000051.1, from coordinate 53,589 downwards.
GCGGCACCTCTGGCTGCCCGTGAGCGTCCGGCGCGTGCAGTATAATGAAAACGCCACCGTGCTCCGGCGACGCGACGTCCATGCCGCGGAGCGGGCGGCCCGCGAGAGCGCCCTGGCCCTGATTCGACGCCAGCTCGTCCGCGGCGCGCGCATCGTGGAGGAGCGGACGCAGGTGGTGCAGCGGACGGCCCAGCGGGTCGGGGTCTGGGTGCAGCTGGAGACCATCGAGGAGATCGGCGTCGCCCGGGCGGTGGAGCCCGCACCCGTTCCAGGGGGCGCCGGGCAGGAGGGGCGGACGGCTCCTCCGGGAGGTTGATGCCGAGCTTGCCGGCGAAGAATGTCTCCACCCGGCAGATCCTGATCCCCGATGACGCGGCCCGCCTTCTGGCCGGCCGTCAGGAAGAGCCTCTCAAGGCCATGGAGCGGGCCTTCGACGTGGAGATCGTCGCCCGCGGCAACGAGCTGGCCATCTCCGGTTCCCCGGAGTCGACGGAACAGGTTCGCGAACTGGTGGAGCAGCTGGTGGAGCTCCAGTCCCAGGGGCAGGAGATCTCCAGTCAGGACGTGCACTACGCCATCGACCTGGCGCGGCGCGGCGAGGTGCAGCGGCTGGGCGAGGTCGCGCGGGACGCCATTCTGACCACGCCCCGCGGCCGGCAGGTCCATCCCAAGACGCTGGGGCAGCGCCGCTACGTGGAGGCGATCCGCCGCAACGACATCGTCTTCGGCATCGGCCCCGCCGGCACGGGCAAGACCTACCTGGCGGTGGCCATGGCCGTGGCCGCGCTGCGCGAGCGGCGCTTCGTCCGCCTGGTGCTCACGCGGCCGGCGGTGGAGGCGGGGGAGAAGCTGGGCTTCCTGCCCGGCGACCTGCAGGAGAAGGTCAACCCCTACCTGCGGCCGCTCCACGACGCGCTCTGGGACATGCTGGGCGTCGACACCTTCGAGCGCTACGTCTCGCGGGGCATCATCGAGGTGGCGCCGCTGGCCTACATGCGCGGCCGCACGCTGGACGACTCCTTCGTCATCCTGGACGAGGCGCAGAACACGACGCCGGAGCAGATGAAGATGTTCCTCACCCGCCTCGGCTTCGGCTCCAAGGCGGTGATCACGGGCGACGTCACCCAGGTCGACCTGCCCCGCGACCAGTACTCCGGCCTCCAGGTGGTGCGCGGCATCCTCCAGGGCATCGAGGGCATCGCCTTCGTCTACCTGCAGGAGACCGACGTGGTCCGCCATCCGCTGGTGCAGAAGGTGATCCAGGCCTACGAGCGCTATGAGGAGGCCGAGCGCTCCCGGGACGGCAGGAAGTAGGGCGAGGCCGTTGCCGCCGTCGCAGGGCAGGGGGCCGCAGGATGCGGTGCGGGCGCGGGAGGCGGTCCGCCGCCTCTTCGCGCGCATCGCGCCGGGCCGGCGCGCGCAGCGGACCCTCCTGGTCGCCGGCCTCTGGCTGGTGCTCGCCCTCGTCCTGGGCACCGCCGCCTGGCCGCGGACGCTGACGGTCAGGGCCGGGCAGGTGGCGCCCGTCACGCTCAAGGCCCCCCACGACTTCGTCGACCGCCGGACCACCGAGAAGCTCCGGCAGGAAGCGGCCAGCCACGTGGCTCCGGTGATGCGGCGCGACCCCACGGTCACCGGGCGCGTCCTCGATCAGATCCAGAACGACTTCTCCGTCGTCCGCCAGGTACGCGCCGCCCAGCTCCCCCTCGACCAGAAGATGACGCTCCTGGAGAGCCGGCTCGACCTGCCCACCACCCGGCAGGCGCTCCGGGAGATCCTGACCGCCAGCGACCGTACGGTCGACTCGGTGGAGCGGATGCTGGACCAGGCGGTCTCCAGGGAGCTGGGGCAGGAGATCACCCAGGCCAACCTCTCCGCCTACCAGAGCGACCTCCGCCTGGCCACCGCCCAGATGGACTTCACCGCCGGCCTCCGCCAGTTCATGGCCGACCTGGGGGCGGCCCGCCTCCAGCCCAACACCTTCGAGGACAGGCAGCGGACCGCGCAGGCCGTGGAGGCCGCCCGGCGGGCGGTGCCGGACCAGATGATCCTGCGCGGCGAGGTGATCGTCCGCGAGGGCGAGCGGGTGACCCCCGAGCAGGTGGAGCTTCTCCGGGAAGCCGGCCTGCTCCGCGCCGCCGGGCCGCTGGACCGCCTGCGCGCGGCAGGCGGCGCGGCGGTCTGGGCGGGGCTGGTGGTGGCGCTGCTGGCGCTCTTCCTCCGGCGGTTCTGGCCGCATGTCTGGAGCCGGGTGAGCCACCTGGCGCTCCTGGCGCTGACCATGGCCAGCGCGCTGGCGCTCTCGCTCCTCCTGCGCCCCGTCTCGGCCTTCCTGGCGCCCCTGGCGGGGACGGCCATGCTGGTCACCATCACCTTCGAGCCCATGCTGGGCGTGGTGGTCGCCGTCCTCCTGGGCGGGGTGCTGGGCTTCGTCCTCTCGCCCCAGCCGGCGCTGACGCTGGTGCTGGGGGCGGGCGCCCTGATGGGCGTGGAGGCGGTCCGCCGGGTGCGGCTGCGCAGCGACATCCTCCGCGCCGGCCTCCTGGTGGGTCTGGTCCAGGCGGTGGCCACCCTGGCGGTGGAGGGGCTGCTCTCGCCGACGCCCCTCGGCAGCGCCACCCTCTGGATCGACGTCCTCGCCGCCGCGGCCGGCGGCCTCCTGCTGGGCGGGGTGACCACCATCGGCATGCTTCCGCTGGCGGAAGCCTTCGGCATCCTGACGCCGATCCGCCTGATGGAGCTGGCCAACCCCGACCAGCCGCTCCTGCGACTCCTGATCACCCAGGCGCCCGGCACCTACCACCACAGCCTGATGGTGGCCAACCTCGCCGAGGCGGCGGCCGACGCCGTCGGCGCCAACGGGCTCCTGGCCCGGGTGGGCGCCTACTACCACGACGTGGGCAAGATCCGCCGGCCCTACTTCTTCGTCGAGAACCAGTTCACCGGCGAGAACCCGCACGACCGCCTCTCGCCCTACCTGAGCGCGCTGATCGTCCAGTCGCACGTGCGCGACGGGCTGGAGCTGGCCCGGGAGTACGGGCTCCCCGAGGAGATCCAGGCGTTCATCCCCGAACACCACGGGACCGCCCTGGTGAGCTATTTCTATCATCGGGCCGCCAGCCAGGCGGGCTCGCCGCCGCCCGAGGCGCAGTTCCGCCACACCGGACCGCGCCCGCACAGCCGCGAGACGGCGATCGTCATGCTGGCCGACGGCTCGGAGGCGGCCGTGCGCTCGCTGGAGCGGCCGACGCCCCAGCACATCGAGGGAATGGTGCGGAAGATCATCCAGGACCGGCTGGCGGACGGCCAGCTCGATCGTTCGGACCTGACGCTCCGCGACCTGGACACGATCCGGGAGACCTTCGTCCGGGTGCTGACGGGAGCCTACCACCACCGCGTGGAGTATCCGGACAACCGGATGATCGAGGAGCTGGAGAGGGAGGTCGGCGAGGGTGACCGTCCGGGTGAGGGTGGAGCTGCCCAGCGACGAGGGCATCGATCCGGCGCTTGAAGGGCTCCTGGAGCGGGTCGGCCAGCGGGCGCTGGAGCGTGCGGGGGTGGGCGCGGGTGAGCTGGACGTGACGGTGACGGGCGACGAGGAGGTCCGGCGCCTCAACCGCCTCCACCGGGGCGTCGACCGGCCCACCGACGTCCTCTCCTTCCCCCAGTACGAGCCCGAGGAGATCCGTCGCCTGGCCGGATCGGCCGCCCCGCGCGCCCGCGAGGCGCCGCCGCTCCTCCTGGGCGACGTGGTGGTCAGCCTCCCCACGGCGCGCCGCCAGGCGGGCGAGTACGGGCACTCGCTGGAACGGGAGATGGCCTTCCTGGTCGTCCACGGCACGCTCCACGTGCTCGGCTGGGACCACCAGGAGCCGGAGGAAGAGGAGCGGATGATGGCCGAGACGGAAGCGGTCCTGGCCGAGTTCGGCCTCCGGCGGGAGGCCGGGGGATGAAGCCGCCGGGCCGGCCCGTGAGGCGCCCGCCGCTGCGGGCGCGGAGCCGGCTGGACTCCTTCCGCTACGCGTTCCGCGGCCTGGCCAACGCCTGGCGGACCGAGCCCAACTTCCGCATCGACGTGGTCGCCGCCTACCTCGCCCTGGCCGCCGGCTGGTGGCTGGAGGTGGGCGGCACCCGGCTGGCGGTGGTCGCGGTGGCCATCGCGCTGGTCCTGGCCGGGGAACTCTTCAACACGGCGGTGGAGGAAGCGGTCGACCTGGCGATGCCCCGCCTCCACCCCAAGGCGGGGCGCGCCAAGGACGTCTCCGCCGGCGCGGTCCTGGTGATGGCGGCGGGGGCGCTGGCGGTGGCGCTGGGTGTCCTGCTCCCGGCCGCGCTGGAGCCGGGGTGGGTCGTCCGGCGTCTGCTGGAGAGCGGCTGGCGGGAGGGGCTGGTCCTGGCGGGCGCGCTCGTCCTGGCCGCTCTGGCCTGGGCGGGCGGGCCGCGCGGGGGTCGCGGAGGGCATGGAGCGAGCGGGGGGCGCGGGGTGCGATGAGCAGGCGGAGGTGGCGACGGATCGGGGAGCCCTTCCTCGCCAGGCTGAGGACGCTCTTCCTGAGCGGGCTGGGCGCGCTGGTGCCGGTGGTGGCCACCGTCTACGCCCTCTGCCTGCTTTTCACCTGGACCGACAGCTTCTTGCGCGGCGTGCTCTTCAGCTTCCTGCCCTGGCACCTGCCGGGGCTGCGGCGGGGTTTCTGGTCGCCCGGCTTCGTGACGAGGGACCCCGGGGGCCTGGGCGAGCGCTGGCCCGGCCCGCCCGCCGCCGGCGACGGCCGGGCGGACCGCGGCGGCTCGCGGGCTGCGCCCGGATCGCTGGTCAACGTCTTCATCCCGACCACCCCCAACCCGGCCTCGGGCAGCCGGGTGATGGTCCCGCGCGACGAGGTGGTCTTCGTCGACATGAGCGTCGAGGAAGCGATGCGCGTCATCGTCTCCGCGGGCATGGTGGTGCCGGCTCCGCGCGGCGACACCGCCGGGCCGGGCGGCGCCGAGGGCCCCGCCCGGCGCCAGGGGGGCGGGAGGGCATGAGCTACCGGTCGGGCTTCGCCGTCCTGGCCGGACGGCCCAACGTCGGCAAGTCGACGCTGCTCAACGCGCTCCTGGGGACCAAGGTCTCCATCGTCTCGTCCAAGCCGCAGACGACGCGCCACCGGATCGCCGGCGTCCTCCACCACCCCGGCGGGCAGGTGGTCTTCCTGGACACGCCCGGCCTCCACCGGCCGCAGAGCCGGCTGGGCGAGTACATGGAGCGCGTGGCCGAAGGGGCGCTGGAGGGCGTCGAGCTGGTGCTCCACGTGGTGGCCGCCGACCGCGAGCCCCGGGAGGCGGAGCGGAAGGCGGCCGAGCGGATCGCCCGGGCCGAGGCGCCCCTCCACCTGGTGGTCAACAAGATCGACCTGGTCGACGCGGCGACGCTGGAGCGGCGCGAGGAAGCCTACGCCTCCCTGGCGCCCTACGCGCGGCGCTGGCGCGTCTCCGCGCTGACCGGCGCGGGGCTGCCCGAACTGCGCGAGGGCGTCCTGGCCGCCATGCCCGAGGGACCGGCCTACTTCCCCGAGGGCGAGCGGACGGACCAGCCGGAGGAGCGGGTGATGGCCGAGCTGATCCGCGAACAGGTGTTCGAGCTGACCCGGGAAGAGATCCCGTACTCCACCGCCGTCACCGTCGAGGCGCTGGAGCCGCGGCCCCAGGGCCGCCTCTACGTGGGGGCGACGATCTGGGTCGAGCGCGACTCCCAGAAAGGGATCGTCATCGGCCAGCGCGGGCGCATGCTGCGCGAGATCGGCAGCCGGGCGCGGCAGCAGATCGAGGCGCTCTTCGGCACCCCGATCTACCTCGACCTCTACGTCAAGGTGAAGGAGGACTGGCGCGACCACCCGGGCCGGCTCCGCTCGCTGGGTTACGCCGACGAGAACGGGAGGTCGTGAGACGGCGCGACTCCCAGGCGCGGTAGGATGTTGCCATCGGGAATAGGCCCCGGACTGGCGACCTGAGACTATCCCTGGCGGAGGGGGATGGTCGGGGTGGACTCGCAGGAACTCTGGTGGGAGCTCTTCCGGCTCACCGGCAGTGTCTCGGCCTATCTGGCCTATCGCGAGCTCTCGGCCGCCCGTTCCCAGGCCCCGGAAGGCGAGGCCGATGCCGTTCTACAAGACCGAGGCGCTGGTGTTGCGCTCCTCGGAGATGGGGGAGGCCGACCGGAGGCTCGACCTGCTCAGCCCTGAGTTCGGTCCGATCCGGGCGGTGGCGCGGGGGGCGAGGAAGGTGCCGAGCCGGCTCGGCGGCCGTCTCCAGCCCTTCGCCCGCGTGCAGCTCCTGCTCTGGCGGGGGCGGACCTTCGACGGGATCAGCCAGGCCGAGGTGATCCGCTCCTTCCACGAGCTGCGGGAACACCTGGAGAGCTTCGCCTACGCCTCCGTGGCGGCGGAGGCGGCGCTCGCCCTGACCCGCCCCGACGCGGACGCGCCCCGCCGTTACCGCCTTCTCCTCTACGCCTTCGACCGGCTGGCCGGCGGCGGGCGACCGGAGACGGTGCTGGCCTACTTCCTCGCCCAGCTCCTGCGCATCGAGGGCTTCGAGCCGTCCTGGTCGAGCTGCGTCCGCTGCGGGCGCCCCGTCACGGGCGCGCGCCGCTTCGCGCCGGCCGAGGGGGGCGTCCTCTGCGGCGAGTGCAGCCTCCGCTCCGGCCAGGGCGAGCCGCTGCCGGAGGCGGTCGCGCGGCTGGCCGAGGAGCTGGGACGCCTCGGCCCGCGGAGCGCCGAGGCGCTGCCCGTCGACCCGCAGACGGCCGGGGAGGCCCTGCGGGCGCTGGCCCGGACGCTCTCCGCCATCCTGGACCGTTCCATGAAGTCGATGGAGCTGCTGGATATAATCAGACACGATGCGAAGGGGAGTGCTGGCCATGGCGGATGAAGAGCGGCAGGGCGGGATCGGCCCGGAGCTGGACGAGCGGGAGCTCCTGCGGCGGATCGACCTGTTGCGCGAGCGGACGGGCGTCTCCTACCGGCGCGCCCGCGAGGTGCTGGAGGCGACGGGCGGCGACGTGATCGAGGCGCTGGTGGAGCTGGAGCAGGCGGAGCCCGTCCTCCGCGAGCGGATCCAGACGGCCGGCTCGGAGCTGCTCGGGCGCCTGCGCGAGCTGATCCAGCAGGGGAACGTCACCCACCTCCGGATCCGCCAGGGCGACCGGACGCTCCTCTCCCTGCCGGTGACCGCCGGGGCGGTGGGTGCGCTCGTCTGGCCCGTGGCGGCCGGCTACCTGGCGGCCGCCGGCATCCTGGCCGAGGCGGCAGGGCTGGTGGAGATCGAGATCGTGCGAAGGGAGCCGACGACGCGTTGACCGTCCCGCTCCATTTCCAGGAGGTGATCCTCCGCCTCCACCAGTACTGGGCCCGCCAAGGCTGCGTCCTCTTCGAGCCCTACGACGTCGAGAAGGGCGCCGGCACCATGAACCCGGCGACCTTCTTTCGCGTGCTCGGCCCCGAGCCGTGGCGCGTCGCCTACGTGGAGCCCTCGCGGCGGCCGGTGGACGGGCGTTACGGCGAGAACCCCAACCGGCTCTACCAGCACTGGCAGTACCAGGTGATCCTCAAGCCCTCGCCCGACGACGTCCAGGAGCTCTACCTGGGCAGTCTGGAGGCGCTGGGCCTCGACCTCCGTCACCATGACATCCGCTTCGTCGAGGACAACTGGGAGGCGCCGACGCTGGGCGCCTGGGGCCTGGGCTGGGAGGTCTGGCTGGACGGGATGGAGATCACCCAGTTCACCTACTTCCAGCAGGTGGGCGGCCTGGAGACCCACCCGGTCTCGGCGGAGATCACCTACGGGCTGGAGCGGCTGACCAGCTACATCCAGGACGTGGACAACGTCTTCGACATCGCCTGGGCGCCGGGGATCAGCTACGGCGAGGTCTTCCGCGAGTCGGAGGTGGAGCAGTCGCGCTACAGCTTCGAGCTGGCGGACGCGGAGACGCTCTTCCGCCTCTTCGACGCCTACGAGCGGGAGGCCCGGCGCCTCCTGGAGGCGGAGCTGCCGGTCCCGGCCTACGACTACATCCTCAAGTGCTCCCACACCTTCAACCTGCTGGACGCCCGGAACGCCATCAGCGTCTCCGAGCGGGCGACCACCATCCTGCGCATCCGCGACCTGGCCCGGAAGGCGGCGCGCGCCTGGCTGGCCGTGCGCGAGGCGAGGGGCTACCCGCTCCTGGCCGGCGGCGCCCCGGAGGCCACGGCCGGGGAAGGGGCCCGGGCATGAGCGACTTCCTCCTGGAGATCGGTGTGGAGGAGCTGCCGGCTGCCTACGTCCTCCCCGGCGTGGGGCAGCTGGGCCGTCTCCTGCGGCAGGCGCTGGCCGGGGCGCGGATCGAGGCGGAGGAGCCGGAGCGCTGGGCGACGCCCCGCCGGCTGGCGGTGCGCTTCCGCAACCTGCCCGAGCGGCAGCCCGACCGGGAGTGGGAGGTGCGCGGCCCGGCCGCCTCCGTCGCCTTCGACGCCCAGGGGAGGCCGACCCGGGCCGGCGAAGGGTTCGCCCGCTCCCAGGGCGTCCCCGTGGAGGCGCTGGAGGTGCGGGAGACGGAGCAGGGCGCCTACGTCTTCGCGCGCCGCCGGGAGACGGGGTTGCCCACCGCCCAGCTCCTCGCCCGGCTGGTCCCCGAGGCGGTGGCCTCGATCGACTGGCCGCGGAGCATGCGCTGGGGAAGCGGCTCCTTCCGCTTCGCCCGGCCGATCCGCTGGTGCGTCGCGCTCCTGGGGGAGTCGGTGGTGCCGCTGGAGCTGGACGGGGTGCGGAGCGGGCGCGAGAGCCGCGGGCTCCGCGTCCACCACCCCGAGCCGGTGGTCTTCGCCTCGGCCGCCGACTACCCCGGGCCCCTGGAGGCCGCCGGCGTGCTGGCCGACCCCGAGGAGCGCCGGAGCCGGCTCCTGGAGGCGGCGCGCCAGGCCGCCCACGCCGCCGGGGGGACGCTGGTGGAGGAGGCCGAGCTGGTGGACGAGGTGACCCAGCTGGTGGAGTGGCCCAGCATCGTCCTCGGCCGCTTCGACCCCGCCTTTCTCGAGGTGCCGGAGGAGGTCCTGATCACCACGCTCCGCCACCACCAGCGCTGCTTCCCCGTGCGCGGCGCGCACGAGCGGCTGCTCCCGCTCTTCATCGCCGTCCGGAACGGCGGGGGCGAGGGGGCCGAGCAGGTCCGCCACGGGAACGAGAAGGTGGTGCGGGCCCGCCTCTCGGACGCCGCCTTCTTCTGGCGGGAGGACCTGGAGCAGCCGCTGGAGGCGATGGTGGAGCGGCTGCGCGGCGTCCACTTCCACGAGGGCCTCGGCAGCCTCTACGACAAGACCGGGCGCGTGCGGCGGCTGGTGGGCTGGCTGGCGGAGACGCTGGGCATGAGCGCCGAGGTGCGCCGCCGGGCCGAGCGCGCCGCCTGGCTGGCCAAGGCCGACCTGGTCAGCCGCATGGTCTACGAGTTCCCCGAACTGCAGGGGATCATGGGCGGGCACTACGCGGCGCGGGGCGGCGAGCCGGCCGGGGTGGCGCAGGCGATCCGCGAGCAGTACCTGCCGGCGCAGGCGGGCGACCCGCTGCCGGCCTCGGTGGAGGGCCGGCTGCTGGCGGTGGCCGACCGGCTGGACACGCTCGCCGGCCTCTTCGCCGCCGGCGAGCAGCCGAGCGGCTCCCAGGACCCCCTCGGCCTGCGCCGGCAGGCGTCCGGCCTGATCGCCATCCTCCTGGAGGCGGGCTGGCCCGTGGGGATCGAGGAGGCGCTGGAGCAGGCGCTGGCGTTGGAGCCGCCGGAGCTCACCGAGGAGGAGCGGGGGAGGGTCCGGGAGCGGCTCCTGGACTTCCTGGCGGCGCGGATCCGCGTGCAGATGACGGAGGAAGGGCTGGAGCACGACGTGATCGACGCCGTGCTGGCCGGCCGCCTGGGCGTCCTCCCGGACCTCTGGCGGAGGGCGCGGGCGGTGGCCGCCCTGGCCGGCGACGGGGCGCTGGCGGCCGACGTGCTCACCGTCTTCCGGCGGGCGGCCAACCTGGCCAGGGAGGAGTCCGGCGGCGAGCGGCGGCCGAGCCGCGAGCTGCTGGTGGAACCCGAGGAGCGCCTCCTCTACGACGCGCTGGAGGTGACCGAGCCGCGGCTCCAGGAAGCGGTCGCCGCCGCCGACTACAGCGGCTACTTCCGGCTCCTGGCCAGCCTCCGCTCGGCCCTCGACCCCTTCCTGGACAAGGTGCTGGTGATGGCGGAGGATCCCGCCCTGCGCGCCAACCGGCTGGCGCTGCTCGGATGGGTGAAGCGCCTCGCCGCGCTGGTGGCCGACCTGGGGCGGCTCTCCGGCGAGCGCGGCCAAGCCGGCCCTTCCCGGCAGGAACCCCCGGCGGTGAAACGAACTTCCTGAAGGCGAGGACGCGGAGGGGTGTCGGCGATCGCGTCGGGGGAGAGCGAGCAAGCCGGGAGAGGTCGCTTCACCATCTTCGTGGTCTCCGACTCGCTCGGCGAGACCGCCGAGGTGGTGGCGCGCGCGGCCGCCAGCCAGTTCGAGCACGGTCGGATCCGGATCCACCGGATCCCCCACGTGGACAGCGCCGAGGCGGTCCGGAGCGCGGTCCGGCAGGCTTCGGGCGACCACTCGATCCTGCTCTACACCATCATCTCGCCGGAGATGCGCCGGCTGATGGTCCACGAAGCCAAGGCCGCCGGGATCCCGACCATCGACCTCCTCGGACCGGTGCTGACGCTGATCCAGCGGGTGACGCGGCTGACGCCCAGGCTTCAGGTGGGCCTCCTGCACCGGCTGGATCAGGAGTACTTCCAGCGCGTCGAGGCCATCGAGTTCGCCGTGAAGTACGACGACGGCCGCGACCCCCGCGGCTTCCACCTGGCGGACGTGGTCCTGCTGGGCGTCTCCCGCACGTCGAAGACCCCCGTCTGCATGGTCCTTGCCAATCACCGGGTCAAGGCGGCCAACCTGCCGCTGGTGCCGGAGGTGGAGTTGCCCCGCGAGATCTTCGAGGTGCCTCGCTCCAAGTTGATCGGTCTCACCATCCACGCCGAGCAGCTCCAGGAGATCCGGCGCGAGCGGCTCCGCGCCATCGGCCTGGATCCGTCGGCGCCGTACGGCGATCTGCGCCGCATCGTGGAGGAGCTGGAGTACGCGGAACAGGTCTTCCGCCGCCTGGGCTGCCGCGTGATCGACGTCAGCAACCGGGCGGTGGAGGAGACGGCCAGCCGAGTCTTGCAGATGCTGGGGAAGGAGGACGCGTGATGCTCGAGCGGCTAGTCTACCGGTTCGAAGAGGGCAGGGCGTCCATGCGGGACCTCCTGGGCGGCAAGGGCGCTTCCTTGGCGGAGATGACCCACGTCGGCCTCCCCGTGCCGCCGGGGTTCACCCTGACCACCGAGGTCTGCCGCCTGTACAACGCCAACGGCAAGGTGCTCCCCGAGGGGATCCCGGAAGCGATCGAGAGCGAGATGCGGGTGCTGGAGGAGAAGACGGGCAGGCGCTTCGGCGACGCCGAGAACCCGCTTCTGGTCTCGGTCCGCTCCGGGGCCCCGATCTCGATGCCGGGCATGATGGACACGATCCTCAACCTGGGCCTCCACGACGGGAACGTGGAGGGCTTCGCCCGTGCCACCGGCGACCGCCGCTTCGCCCTCGACTGCTACCGGCGGCTGATCCAGATGTTCGGGAACGTGGTCATGGGCGTCGCCCACGACGCCTTCGAGCAGGTGCTGGAGCGCGCCCGGGCCGAGCAGGGGGCCTCCAGCGACGCCGAGCTGAGCGCCGAGTCGCTGGAGCGGGTGGTGGCCGAGTACAAGGCGGTGGTGGAGCGGGAGGCGGGCGAGCCCTTCCCGCAGGACCCGCACCAGCAGCTGCTGCGCGCGGTCCGCGCCGTCTTCGACTCCTGGGAGAACGAGCGCGCCAAGGTCTACCGGCGCGTCAACAAGATCCCGGACACCCTGGGCACCGCCGTCAACGTCCAGGCCATGGTCTTCGGCAACACGGGCGACGACTCCGGCACCGGCGTCATGTTCACCCGCGACCCCTCCACCGGCGAGAAGGTGCTCTACGGCGAGTACCTCCCCAACGCCCAGGGCGAGGACGTGGTGGCGGGCATCCGGACCCCGCTGCCCATCGTCCGCCTGGAGCGGGAGGCGCCGGCCGTCTACGCCGAGCTGCAGCGCATCGCCGACCTGCTGGAGCGCCACTACAAGGACATGCAGGACCTGGAGTTCACGGTGGAGCACGGCAGGGTCTACATGCTCCAGGCCCGCGCCGGCAAGCGCAGCGCGGCGGCCGCGGTGCGCATCGCCGTCGACATGGTCAAGGAAGGGCTGATCGACCGGGAGACCGCCCTCCTCCGCGTCGACGCGCAGCAGCTGATCCAGCTCCTCCATCCCAGCGTCGACCCCTCCTACAGCGGCGGGATCCTGGCGGAAGGGCTGGCGGCGGCGCCCGGGGCGGCCACCGGCGAGGTGGTCTTCAGCGCCGACGAGGCCGAGCGGCTGGGGAAGCAGGGGCGGAAGGTGGTCCTGGTCCGGACCGAGACGACGCCCGACGACATCCACGGCATCGTCGAGGCGCAGGGCGTCCTCACCAGCCACGGCGGGATGACGTCCCACGCCGCCGTCGTCGCCCGCGGCATGGGCAAGCCGGCGGTGGTCGGCTGCGAGGCGCTGGAGATCCACGCGCAGGAAGGCTTCTTCCGCGTCCGCGGCCAGGAGGTCCACGCCGGCGAGGTGATCACCGTCGACGGCACCTCCGGCCGCGTCTTCCTGGGCGCGGTGCCGCTGAGCACGCCCGGGCTGAGCGCCGAGGTGCAGGAGCTGCTGGGCTGGGCGGACGAGGTGCGGCGGCTGGGCGTCCGCGCCAACGCCGACACGCCGGTGGACGCGCAGCGCTCGCGCGAGCTGGGCGCCGAGGGGATCGGCCTCTGCCGGACCGAGCACATGTTCATGGCCCAGGAGCGGCTCCCCGTCGTCCAGGAGATGATCACCGCCCAGAGCCGCGAGGAGCGGCAGGCGGCGCTGGACCGGCTGCTGCCCATGCAGCAGCAGGACTTCTACGAGATCTTCAAGGCGATGGACGGGCAGCCGGTGATCGTCCGCCTGCTCGACCCGCCGCTCCACGAGTTCCTTCCGGACGAGCAGGTCCTGGGCGAGGAGATCGCCCGGATGAAGGCCGAGAAGGCCGACCCGCAGGCGATCGCCCACAGGGAGAGGATGCTCGCCTCCACCCGGGCGCTGCGCGAGTTCAACCCGATGCTCGGCTTCCGCGGCTGCCGCCTGGGCATCGTCTACCCGGAGATCAACGAGATGCAGGCGCGGGCCATCTTCCAGGCGCAGGCCCAGCTTCTCCGGGAAGGCTTCCACCCCGTGGTCGAGGTGATGATCCCGCTGGTGGGCCTGCAGGGCGAGATGCGCGCCATGGACGACCTGGTCCGCCGGGTGGCGCGCCAGGTGATGGAGGAGCAGGGGATGGAGCTGGACTTCCACGTCGGCACCATGATCGAGGTGCCGCGCGCCTGCCTGATCGCCGACGAGCTGGCGGAGATCGCGGAGTTCTTCTCCTTCGGCACCAACGACCTGACCCAGACCACCTTCGGGTACAGCCGGGACGACGCGGAGGGGAAGTTCCTGCGCGAGTACCTGGAGCAGAAGCTCCTGCCCGAGGATCCCTTCGTCTCCATCGACGAGCGGGGGGTCGGCGAGCTGGTCCGCCTCGGCATCGAGCGGGGACGCTCGCGCCGGCCCGACCTGGAGGTGGGCATCTGCGGCGAGCAGGGCGGTGATCCGGCCACCATCGACTTCTGCCACCGGGTGGGGATGGATTACGTCAGCTGCTCGCCCTTCCGGGTTCCCATCGCCCGGCTGGCGGCCGCCCAGGCGGAGCTGCGCGCCCGCGACGCGGCCAGGGCGGCGGAGCGCGCCGAGGTCAACCAGTAGCCGGAGCGGCCGCGCAGCCGGCGCAGGGCGCCGGCGTGGCGCGGAAGGCGCGCGGTGCGCCGGCATCTTCACGGAGGAAGGGCGCCTGCCCCGCGGGGCGGGCGCCCTTCCGGCGCGCCCGGGGCGGGGAGGACGCGGAGGACGGTTCGAACCGTGCGCGGAAGGAGGTTGTCCCGCGGGCGGGGAAGGCTTCCTCGCGCGGGCGGGAGGGTGAGCGTCCAGTGGCGGAGATCGTGGACCGGGTCCGCCGGGCGAACGATCTGGTCGAGCTGGTCTCCGAGACGGTCCGCCTCCGCAGGCAGGGGCGGAACCTGGTCGGCCTCTGCCCCTTCCATCACGAGAAGAGCCCTTCCTTCACCGTCTCGCCGGAGAAGCAGCTCTTCCACTGCTTCGGTTGCCAGGCTTCGGGCGACGTCTTCAGCTTCGTCATGCGGCGGGACGGGGTCGGCTTCCGGGAGGCGCTGGAGAGACTGGCGCGGAGGGCGGGCATCGAGCTGGAGGAGACGGCCGATCCGCGCGAGCGGGCGCGCCGGCAGCGGCGCCGGGCGGCGGAAGAGATGCTGGAGCTGGCGGTCCGCTGGTTCGGCGAGTGGCTCCAGGCGCCGGAGGGGGCCGAGGCCCGGCGGTATCTGGCCGAGCGGCAGGTGGCGCCGGACAGCGTCCGCGCCTTCGCCCTGGGTTGGGCGCCGGGCGGGAACCGGCTCCTGCGGCGGCTGGAGGCGGCGGGCATGGAGCTGGCGGCGGCCCGGGCGGCCGGCCTGGTGGCGGAGGGGGAGCACGGCCTCTACGACCGGTTCCGCGAGCGGCTGATCTTCCCCATCCGGGACGAGCGGGGCCACCTGGTCGGCCTGGGCGGACGTCTCCTGACCGATGGCCAGCCCAAGTACCTGAACTCGCCCGAGAGCGAGATCTTCTCCAAACGGCGGGTCCTCTACGGGTTGGACCGCGCCGCCCCCAGCATACGGAACCGGGGGCGGGTGATTCTCGTCGAAGGTTATATGGACGCGCTCACCGCTCAACAGGCGGGGTTCGGCGAGACGGTCGCCTCCCTGGGGACGGCGCTGACCGCGGAGCAGGTGGAGACGCTCCGTCGCCTGGCGAAAGAGGTCGTGATCTGTTACGATGCAGATTCCGCCGGCCAGGAGGCGACGCTGCGCGGCCTGGAGATGCTCCGCCAGAGCGGGCTCAGCCTGCGGGTGGCGGAGCTGCCCGAGGGGAAGGACCCGGACGAGCTGATCCGCCGGCGCGGGCCGGCCGCCTTCCAGGCGGCGGTGGAGGCGGCCCGGCCGTGGCTGGAGTACCGCTTCCAGCGGCTGGTCGAAGACCGGAACCTGGAGGACATGGAGGTCCGGGTGGAGGTGGCCGAGGCGATGGCCGGGCTCCTGGCCGCGGAGAGGCACCCGGTCCGCCAGAGCGAGGGGATCCGCTGGGTCGCGGAGCGACTCGGGGTGGAGGAGACGGCGGTGCGCCGGCTGGTCGCCGGGAAAGTCGAAAAGCGTCGCGGGGTCGGCTCCGCATCACATAATCGGAGGCCGAATCGCTATACTAACGAACGCGCTTCGCGCATCCAGGGGCCCACGAGCCAGCGAGCGCGAGAGAACGGGGCAGGAACCGGGTCGGCGGCGACGAAAACCTTACTACGGGTGCTCCAGCATCATCCTCAGCTTCTTTCGCGGCTTGACGGTTTCGACACGGGTGTTATACCGGCGGATGCCGAACGCAAGGCCGTCGAAGCGCTGCGCGAGGCGCGCGGGGATTTGTCCGGGGCCCTGCGTAGACTGGAGGCGGAACAGGAGGCGAAGGCGGCTTCCTTTCTCACCGCGGCGGCGATGGACGAAACCCCGGACGCGGATCCGGAACGGGCGCTGGAAGACAGCCTGCTCAGGCTGAGACGGGAGGCGCTGCAGCGGAGGAGCAGGGAGCTGGGAGTCGCCATCGCGGAGTGCCAGCGGAGCGGGAGGGATTGTACGGAACTCTTGCGGCAGTGGAAGGAGTGCGAGGACCAGCTGCGCCTGCTGACGGGTTCCACCGGAGCCGGGCGTTCCGGCGGCCCGATCCCGGAGGGGAGAGGGGGGAGACGGGATGGCTGAGAAGGAGATCGTTCAGGCACCGGATGTCCGGGAGCTGCTCGAGCGGGCCAAGGACCGCGGCCACATCACCTATCGCGAGGTGAACCGCGGCCTGCAGCACAGCGGTCTGACGCCGAGCCAGATCGACGACGTCTACCAGGCGCTCTCCGACATGGGCGTCGAGGTGGTGGACGAGGGCGAGGAGGAGCCCCAGGAGGACCTGGTGGGCTTCGAGGAAGAGGAGCCCGAACTGGCGCCGGAGGAGACAAGCATCGAGCCGGCGGCCGGCGGCAAGGTCCACCACGAGGCCCTGGGCGACGAGGAGCTGGAAGCGCCTGACGGCGTGGCCATCGACGACCCCGTCCGCATGTACCTCAAGGAGATCGGCCGTGTACCGCTTCTGACCGCGCAGCAGGAGATCGAGCTGGCGAAGCGGATCGAGGCGGGCGACGAGGAGGCCAAGCGGGAGCTGGCGGAGGCCAACCTCCGCCTGGTGGTCAGCATCGCCAAGCGCTACGTCGGACGCGGGATGCTCTTCCTCGACCTGATCCAGGAAGGCAACCTGGGCCTGCTCAAGGCGGTGGAGAAGTACGACTGGCGGAAGGGCTACAAGTTCAGCACCTACGCCACCTGGTGGATCCGCCAGGCGATCACCCGCGCCATCGCCGACCAGGCCCGGACCATCCGCATCCCGGTCCACATGGTCGAGACGATCAACAAGCTGGTCCGCGTCCAGCGGCAGCTCCTCCAGGAGCTGGGCCGCGACCCCACGCCCGAGGAGATCGGCGAGGCGATGGGCATCGACGCGGAGCGGGTGCGCGAGATCCAGAAGATCGCCCAGGAGCCGGTCTCGCTGGAGACACCCATCGGCGAGGAAGAGGACTCCCACCTGGGCGACTTCATCGAGGACGAGGACGCGCCCGCGCCGGCGGAGGCGGCCAGCTACAGCCTCCTCAAGCAGCAGCTGGAGGAGGTGCTGCACACGCTGACCGAGCGGGAGCAGGAGGTGCTCCGGCTCCGCTTCGGCCTGGACGACGGGCGGCCCCGGACGCTGGAGGAGGTCGGCCAGGTCTTCGGCGTGACCCGGGAGCGGATCCGCCAGATCGAGGCCAAGGCGCTCCGGAAGCTCCGGCATCCGAGCCGCTCCAAGAAGCTGAAGGACTACCTGGAGTGAGGCGGGAGATGTCCGGCTACCGTCCTGGAGGGCGCCCCCCGGCGGGGCGCCCTCCCCATCCCCGTGTCGTCGAGCTCGCCCATGCCACCTGGACCGAGGTGGCCTCGCTCCCGCCGGAGCGGACGGTGGTCTGCCTGGCGGTGGGACCGATGGAGGAGCACGGGCCGCACCTCCCCTTCGGCACCGACGTCGTCAACGCCGAGACGATGCAGGAGCGGCTGGTCTCGGCGCTCGTGGAGCACGGCTACCACGCGCTGGTCTGCCCCACGCTGCCGTACGGGACGGCGCCGCTGGCGCGGGAGTTCCCCGGCTCGGTCTCCGTCCGCCGCGAGCACCTGGCCGCCTTCGTCGGCGACGTTCTGGCCTCCTTCGCGCGCAACGGCCTGCCCTGGATCGTGGTCACCAGCTGCCACATCGACCCGCCCTTCATCCGCGCCCTGGACGAGGCCTGCCAGGCGGTCAACGAGCAGGAGGGCGCCCGCGCCCTCCACGGCTACGAGGCGCTGATCCTACGCGACCTGCTCGAGGGGGACCCCGCCGAGCTCTGGGGCGAGGAGGCCCGCGACGACGTCCACGCCGGCCTCATCGAGACCAGCTACCTCCTCGCCGTCCGCCCCGAGCTGGTCCGCCTGGAGGAGGCGCGCCGGCTGCCGCCGGTGCCCGTCAGCTTCCGGGGGCTGCAGCGCCTGCGCTCCTTCCGCCAGCTGGGCGAGGGCCTGGGCTACACCGGGCGCCCCGGCGCGGCCAGCCCCGAGGCGGGCCGGATCTGGTGGGAGCGGTACACCGCCGCCTACGTCGACGCGGTCCTCCGCCACCTCCAGGGCGAGGACGTGAGCGGCCTGCTCCACTGGACGCCCGGGCCCCGGGCGGGCGAGAGGGGCGCCTGAGGATCCACCTGCCACCACCACCATCGCGAGCGATCCCGACCGCTCGCGCGGGAGAGGAGGAAGGCTACGGTGCCAGCGGAGGCTCCCACCATCGACGCCCGGCGCCTGCTCCGGCGGATCGAGGAGCTGGGCGAGATCGGCCGCCTGCCCGAGGCGCAGGGAGGCGGCATCAACCGGCCGACCTACGGTCCCGCCTGGCTCGAGGCGAGGGCCCGGGTGGCCGCCTGGATGAGCGAGGCGGGCCTGGCGGTCCGGGTGGACGCGGCCGGCAACCTGATCGGCCGCAGGGAGGGCGCCGGCGGCGCGGCCGGAGCGGCTGCCGAGCGGCCGGTCCCGGCCATCGCCCTGGGTTCCCACATCGATACCGTCCCCCACGCGGGGGCGCTGGACGGCGCCTACGGGGTGCTGGCCGCGGTGGAGGTGGCCGACGCCGTCCGCCGCGCCGGCAGCGAGCTCCGCCACCCCCTGGAGGTCCTGGTCTTCGCCGACGAGGAGGGGCGGATCGGCGGCGGCCTCTTCGGCAGCCGCGCGCTGGCCGGCCTGGTGGAGCCGGAGTACGCCGAGCGCAGGATGGACGTGGGCGACGCCATGCGCGAGGCGGGCCTCGACCCGAGGCGCCTCGGCGAGGCGGCGCGGAAGCCGGGGGAGCTGGCCTGCTACGTCGAGCTGCACGTGGAGCAGGGGGGTCGCCTCGACCGGATGGGGGGGCGGCTGGCGGTGGTGCGCGGGATCGTGGGCATCCGCCGCTTCCTGGTCACCTTCCGCGGCGAGGCCAACCACGCCGGGACGACCGAGATGCGCGGACGGCGGGACGCCGCGCTGGCGGCCGCCCACTTCCTGCTCGACTTCCGCGAGCGGATCCTGGAGCGGGGGGAGGGCGTGGTCGGGACCGTGGGAGCGCTCCGCCTCGAGCCGGGCGCGGTCAACGTCATCCCCGGCGCCGCCCGCCTGGAGGGCGAGTTCCGCGCCCTGGAGGCGGCGGAGCTGGCCGAGCTGGAGGCGGAGGTGGCGCGGCTGGCGGAGGCGGCGGCCGAGCGCGAGCGGTGCACGGCCGAGTTCGAGCCGGGCGCCTGGGACCCGCCCACCCTTTGCGACCCGCGGGTGATGGCGGCGCTGGAGGCGGCCGCGCGAGAGCGCCTGCGGGGCGACGAGGAGGTGCCGCGCCTGGACAGCCGCGCCGGCCACGACGCCCAGAGCATGGCCCACCTCTGCCCGGTGGGCATGCTCTTCGTCCCGAGCCTGGGCGGCTTCTCCCACGTGCCCCAGGAAGCGACCCGACCCGAGGACCTGGTCCTCGGCGCCGAGGTGCTGCTGGGGGCGACGCTCCGGCTCGACCGGACGCTCTGACCGTCTGACCGGGGCGCCGCGGCGGCGGTGGCGCTGCGGGAGCGGAAGCGGGGGTGAGGCGGGGGTGCGTCTGATCCTGGCCTCCAGCTCGCCGCGCAGGCGGGCGCTGCTGGAGGCGCTGGGTCTTTCCTTCGAGGTGATCCCGCCGGATGTGGACGAGCCGCGGCAGGACGGCCTGCCGCCCGGGCGGGTGGTGGAGCGGCTGGCGCTGCGGAAGGCGCTGGCCGTGGCCCGCCGCCTGGCGGCCGGCGGGCCGCCGCAGCCGGAGCCGGCCTGGGTCCTCGGCTCCGACACCGTGGTCGTCCTCGACGGCGAGATCCTCGGCAAGCCGGCCGACGCCGCCGAGGCGGCGGCCATGCTGGGACGCTTGGCGGGCCGGACGCACACGGTCTACAGTGGCATCGCGCTGGTCCCGGTCCGGCCGGGGGCCGGCGAGCCGCCCGGCGAGGGCGAGGCGCGGGTCGCCCACCAGCGGACGGAGGTCCACCTGCGCGCGCTGCGGCCGGGCGAGGCGGAGCGCTACGTGGCCACGGGCGAGCCCATGGACAAGGCGGGCGCCTACGCGGCCCAGGGCCGGGGAGCGGTCCTGATCGAGTGGATCCGGGGCGACTATACCAACGTGGTCGGTCTCCCGGTCCCGCTCCTCCTGGAGCACCTGGCCGCGCTGGACCGCGGGAGGGGATGAGGCGAGATGGTGCCGGTGCACGTCGAGCGCGTCCTCGAGCTGGTCACGGTGGAGGGGGAGAGGAGCCACATCCTCGTCCTCGTGGACGAGGAAGGGAGGACCGCCCTGCCCATCACCATCGGCTCCGGCGAGGCGGAGGCGATCGCCATCGGCATGAGCGGCGCGCAGCCGCCGCGGCCGCTCACCCACGACCTGCTCCTGCGCGTGGTGGAGGAGCTGGGCGGCCGCATCCAGCGGGTGCTGGTCCACGACATGCGCGGCGAGACCTTCATCGGCCAGCTCGACGTCGCCACCAGCCGCGGCGTGCTGGAGGTGGACTGCCGCCCCAGCGACGGCGTCGCCGTCGCCGTCCGCGCCGGCTGCCCCATCCTCGTGGACGAGGAAGTGCTCGCCAAGGCGGGCGTCGACCCCGACCGCTTCCGCGGCGAGGAGTCCTCCCCGCCCACCTGGGACTGAGCACCGCCCTTCCTCACGAGGACCCCGGCGCTCAGGAAGGGGGACGGACATGGACGGGATCCGCACGGTCTACGACTGGGTGCGCGCCACCCGGCAGGCGCTGCTCGACCACCTCGAGGGCTGGCCGCCCGAGCTCTACCGCCGCCCGCTGGAGCTCCTGGCGGGCGAGAGCGTCCGGGACCGGCACGTCCACATCGCCGAGGGCTACGTCGTCTGGCTGGAGCGGGTGGGGCTGCAGGAGCGGTCGTTCGCGGACCCCGCGCCGGGAGAGGTCCCGGACGCCCGCCGGGCGCGCGCCCTCTTCGCCGAGGTGGACCGGCTGGTGGAGCGTTTCCTGGCGCGGTTCGAGGGGGAGCTGGACCGGCCGCTTCCGCGGCGCTGGAAGGGGGAGGAGCTGGAGCTGACGCCCCGCTGGCTCCTCGCCCATCCCATCACCCACGAGTTCCATCACAAGGGGCAGATCGTCCTCGCCGCGCGGCTGCTCGGCCACCCGGTCGCGGACTCCGATCTGCGCTTCCCGCACGAGGCGGCGGCCCTCCCGGGAGCCGGGGCGGCCGGGGGAGACGACCGCGCGAGCGCTGAGGCGGCCGCGGGGCCCCGGCTCCGCATCGCCGACGCTCGCGGGGAGCCGGAGCGGGCCTGGCTCGCGAAGCTCTGGCGCGAGCGCTGGGGCGACACCGTCATGGTCACCCGCGGGCGCGTCCATCGCCTCGACTCCCTCCAGGCGCTGGTCGCCTACCTCGACGGCCAGCCGGCCGGAGCCGCCACCTGGCACGCCGACGACGACGAATGCGAGCTGGTCAGCCTCGACGCCACCCGGCAGGGGAGGGGCGTGGGCAGCGCGCTCCTCGCCGCCGTGGAGGAGCGCGCCCGGGCGGCCGGCTGCCGCCGCCTCTGGCTGGTCACCTCCAACGACAACCTGGACGCGCTCCGCTTCTACCAGCGGCGCGGCTACCGGATCACGGCCGTGCACGCGGGCGCCGTCGACGCGGCGCGCCGGCAGAAGCCGTCCATCCCCGAGCTGGGCGACGGGGGCATCCCCCTCCACGACGAGATCGAGCTGGAGAAGAGGCTCCCGGAGACGACGGGCGGCTGAGGGCGAGGAGACCCTGCCCGCTCCCTGCTCCCCCCGGCCCGCCTCAGCCGCTCGGATGCCTATCCGGGTTGCTGCAGAAGAACCTGACGCCTCCGGTACCCGCCGGGTACCCGCCGCCCTTCAGGCGGCCTCGCGGTCTCACCGCCGCAGGGTGACCTCCCAGAGGCCCGGCTCGCTCTCGCGGCTGTCGAAGCCGAATCCCCGACTCTCGGCCAGCCTGCGCAGATTGGCGACGGAGGACGGCCGGTCGACGACCACGACCAGGTCGCCCGTCGTCTGGTGGAGCGCCTGCTTCACCTGGTGCACGGGGTCGGGGACCGGCAGCTGGCGCCGCGGGTTGAGCGGCCAGCCGCGCGTGTCCAACCGGTTCCCCTCGAGCTTGAGACGGGGGCGGTACTCGCGCATGAGGCGGGCCTCCGCCTCGGCGAAGCCTGCCGCCGTCAGGTCGCCGCGCCCGAAGAGCGTGCAATGGCAGGTCCCCGTCGCCTCGATGTCCGCCAGGGCGAACTTGCACGGGCACATCAGCTTCCTGTCCATCGCCGCGTCGCCCGTCGGCTCGAAGCAGGGGCACTGCTGCGTGCCGTAGAGGTCGCGGTTCTCCTCGATCCAGATCTTCAGGTTGGTGCGCATCATCCGGTGCGGATTGACCCGGAGCCCGTTCCTGCGGGCGAAGTTCTGGATCCACCGCTCGTCCCGGCGCAGGCGGTCGCGGTACCTCCACCAGCCGGCGAAGAAGTCGCGGTAGGCCCGCCAGGACGCCCTGATCCTCGACCACGTTCTCACGCTTTCGATCCCCTCCGGTCCACGGGCTGAGACGCCGGAGGGAAGGCAGGAAGCGGGCAGATACCCCGGAGGGTAGCGTGCGGCTTGGCCCGGCCGGCGTCAAGCCACCCGCGGAGGGCGGCGGTGACCGCCTCTCCGGACCGACGGCGAAGGCGACCCCGCAGAATTACATGTGCGTTACGGACCCGGGAAGCGACTCCCCATCGCGTCAAAGTGGCGAAACGCTCACACCACGAAACCCGCGACGGCAGCCGTCGCATAGCCGAATACGCCAAGGAGGGAGCGCCCTCGGGCGCTCCCTCCTTAGAGTCCTAGCTGAGCGGTAGAGGTCCACGATAGCGTAGTGGCCGCTCCCGTCCGTGTAGAGATCGACTGTATCGCCAGGCTGCAGACCGGTGAAGCCGATGTACTTGCCCGACGTGATGCCGCTGAAAGCCGCGCCATTCACCACGGTCAGGTAGCCGCCGCTGAACCCGGCATCTTGAAGCTGGTGTCAACTGTGCCGTCGACCTTGACCGCCTTGAGCGTGACCGCCGTGGACGAAGCATTCAGCACTTGGCAAGGTGCCCTTGCCACTATCCGGCAGGGTCGTCACCTTCGACAAGGGGATTTTGGATTCACTGCGGGCAGGGTCTTCGCCAGCGGGGCCGGGAGCCTGCTCCGGCCCGACAACATCCGCCACGCATGGCTCCGGATTTGCGAGCGAGCAGGCGTCGAGGGCGTCCGGCGCCATGCCCTGAGGCACTCCCTCGAAGTCTCCTCCAGGAGGCGGGCGTTCCCCCGCTGGAAGGGGTCGCCCACCTCGGGCATAGCCGCGTCACCACGGCGCTCGGCGTCTACACCCACGCCTACGAAGGCCCGGCCTTCGTCCAGGCTCAGGACGCCTTCCGCAGGCTCCGCGGAAGCGAGGCGGATGGCCCAGCGAGATGAACCGCTAGCGCCGGAGAGAACCTGGGACAGGGTCGCTCTCCGCCCTTCGTGCTTTCGGAGATTGACCGGAGAGCCGTTCTCGGTCAATCCGCATCCGAACGAAAAAGCCCGAACCCCGCGTGGATTCGGGCTTCTTGGTTGGTGGGCGCGGCAGGGTTCGAACCTGCGACCTTTCGGATGTGAACCGAACGCTCCACCGCTGAGCTACGCGCCCTGGAAATCCGGGGAAGGAGCGGTCATGGATCCGCTTCCTCCAAATCTGGTGACCCCACCGGGATTCGAACCCGGGTCGCCACCTTGAAAGAGTGGAGTCCTAGACCGCTGGACGATGGGGTCCCGATCCAGGGCTTCACTATAGCACGGGCCGGGGCGGGGCTGCAACGGCCGCCGGACGCGGGCGCGCGGCCAAGGCCGGGCGGGGCGGGTGCCGTCTGGTAGAATGGCGGGGAATCGCCCGGCGGGGTCAGGAAGGAGGGGGCGCGGTGGAGCTGGGGCTCGTGGCCATTCTGCTGCTCATCCTCTTCCTGCCCTTCGTGGCCCACGCGATCGAGGAGAACCTGGAGGTCTTCCTGTTCGTCATGGGCGTGGCCGCGGCGCTGGTGGCGGGCGTGGCCGGCGGGCCGCTGCTGCTCCGCGCCCTGCGCGAGCCGGTCGCGATCACGCTGGCGGTGCTGGTCGCCAGCCTCCTCTTCAAGTGGTTCCACGGGGGGATGGAGGCGGCGGTCGCCCGGGTGGTCGACCGGGTCCCGCTGCCGCTCTTCGCGGGGCTGCTGGTGCTGGTGTTGGGCCTCCTCTCCAGCGTGATCACGGCCATCGTCGCCTCGCTGGTGCTGGCCGCTCTCCTGCACGCGATGCGCCTCCACCGCCGCTCGCAGATCAGACTGGCGGTGCTGGGGAGCTACGCCATCGGCCTGGGCGCCGTGCTGACGCCGGTGGGCGAGCCGCTGGCCACGATCGCCGTCAGCCGGCTGCAGGAAGACTTCTGGTTCCTGGTGCGGACGCTGGGCCGGTACGTCATCCCCGGCCTGGTCCTGCTGGCCGTGGTGGCCGGCGCGATGGTGGCGCACGCCCGGGCGCGCGAGGCCGCCGCCGAGGAAGAGCTTCCGGAGGCGCCGGAGGACTCCTACCTCGAGGTGCTGCTGCGGACGGTCAAGGTCTACCTCTTCGTCGTCGGCCTCACCTTCCTGGGCGCCGCCTACGAGGAGCTGATCAACCGCTACCTCCTGGGCCTCCACCCGGCCTACCTGTACTGGATCAACATGCTGAGCGCGGTGCTGGACAACGCCACGCTGGCCGCGGCGGAGCTGAGCCCGCGGATGACGACGCTGCAGGTGGAGTCGGTCCTGATCGGCCTCCTCGTCTCGGGCGGGATGCTCATCCCCGGCAACATTCCGAATATCATCACCGCCGCCCGCCTCCGCATCCGCATGGCCGATTGGGCGCGGCTCGCCGTGCCGATCGGTGCGGTGCTGCTCGTCGGCTACTTCCTGGTGCTGTTTATCTGAGGTAGGCGGGGGGCGGGGAAGCCCGTCTCCCGGACGGCCGGTGGCGCATAGCGCCAAAATCGACCGGCAGATCGCCGGTTCCCGAGGCAGGGGACGAGCCCCCGGTGGCGTAACTGCCTTCAACGTACAACATGTGGTGGAAGGTAATCGCCACAGACACAACATATAGTGTCCACGGCTCGGGCCGGGCGCTCCCGCCCCGTCCGGGGGCCACCCGGCCGGAGCCGGCGTCGAAGGAGTTGGGGTCATGGCAAGGAAGGCCGACGCGCGTGCATGGGCGTCGACGCGCTTCGCCGGCATGCCGACGGAGCTCTCGTGGAAGATCTTCATCGACCGCTACACCATGAAGGACGCCAACCGCGCCTTCCAGCCGGGCGACCTGGCGGTGGTCCCGACCCGGGAGGATCCGCGCTGGCCCCAGAAGGAGCTGGCCGAGGTGCTGGCCGTCGACGGCGACCGCCTCCGGGTCCGGCTCCTGACCGGCGAGGCCAGGGGCGAGGAGCTGGAGCGCTCGCGGCTCAGCTGCGACCGGCCGCTGGAGACGACCCTCGCCGAGGTGGCCGCGCGCATCGGCCGCGGCGTGGCGGCGGTGGAGCCCGACGACGAGCGCCGCGCGACGTGGGCCCGGGCTTTCGCCGAGGAGATCGAGGCGCTCCGCCTGATCCCCGGGGGCCGCGTCTGGGCGGGCGCCGGCACCGGCCTCGACCTGACGCTGTACAACTGCTACGTCATCCCGAGCCCCCGCGACTCGCGCCAGGGGATCGTGGAGACGCTCGGCCAGATGATCGAGATCATGTCCCGGGGCGGGGGCGTCGGCATCAACGTCTCCTCGCTGCGGCCCTTCCGGGCGCCGGTCCGCTCGGTCAACGGGCCCACCCAACGCCCGTCTCCTGGATGGAGCTCTACTCGATGGCGACGGGGCTGATCGAGCAGGGCGGGAGCCGCCGCGGTGCCCTGATGCTCCAGCTGGACATCCGCCACCCCGACTGGAAGCGCTTCGTCGACATCAAGAAGCAGCCGGGCCGGGTGGAGAACGCCAACATCTCCTTCCGGATCACCGACGACTTCATGCAGGCGGTCAAGGAAGACCGGGAGTGGGAGTTCTGGTTCCCGGACACCTCCACCCCCGGCTACGACGAGATCTGGCGCGGCGACTTCGACGACTGGGAGGCGCGGGGTCTGCCCAAGGTCGTCTACGATCGGCGGCCGGCGCGCGAGGTCTGGCGCGAGATCATCGAGGCGGCCTGGGAGTCGGCCGAGCCGGGCGTGGTCTTCTCCACCCGGCACGAGAAGGACTCCAACTCGTGGTATTTCAACAGGTTAATCTGTACAAATCCATGCGCCGAGCAGCCGCTTCCGGCCTGGGGCGTCTGCACCCTCGGCCACGTCAACCTGGCGCGGATGGTGAACGCCGAGGGGACGGACGTGGACTGGGAGAAGCTGGGCCGTTCCGTCCGGACGCTGGTCCGCTTCCTGGACGACGTGGTGGACGCGACGCCCTACTTCATGGAGGAGAACCGGCAGAACCAGCTGCGCGAGCGCCGGGTGGGGGCCGGCACCATGGGGCTGGGCGAGCTCCTGATCCGGCTCGGGCTGCGCTACGGCTCGCCCGAGGCCGTGGAGTTCACCGAGCGGCTCTACCGCTTCATCGCGCTGGAGGCCTACCGGGAGTCCATCGACCTGGCGAAGGAGAAGGGGCCCTTCCCCGCCTTCGACGCGGAGAGCTTCCTCCAGTCCGGCTTCATGCGCCGGATGCCGGAGGAGATCCGGGACGCCGTCCGCCAGCACGGGATCCGGAACGTGACGCTCCTCACCCAGGCGCCCACCGGGACCGTGGGCACGATGGTCGACACCTCGACCGGCATCGAGCCCTTTTACGCGCTCAAGTTCACCCGGCGCTCCCGGCTGGGCGAGGACGTGCAGTACGTGCGCGTCGCCCAGGAGTGGATGGAGGCGCACCCGGGCGAGGAGCTGCCGGGGTACTTCGTCGGGGCGATGGACCTGACGCCGGAGGAGCACGTCCGCATGCAGGCGGCGGTGCAGCGCTGGACCGACTCCTCCATCTCCAAGACGGCCAACGCGCCCGCCGACTACACGGCGGAGCAGGTCTCCGACCTCTACATGCTCGCCTACGACCTGGGCTGCAAGGGCGTCACCGTCTACCGGGACCGCTCGCGGCAGGAGCAGGTGCTGGCGACCCAGGAGGCGCCCGCCCGGGCGCAGGGGCGCGCCGGGGAGACCAGGGAGGAGGCGGCGCCGGGGCGGCCCGCCGCCGAGCCGCGCCTCCGGCCCGAGGCGCGGCCCGAGGTGCTGACCGGCCGGACCACGCGCATCCGGACGCCGCTGGGGAACCTGTACGTCACGGTCAACGAGCTGAACGGCAGGCCCTTCGAGGTCTTCACCCAGATCGGCAAGGCCGGCTCGGACGTGACCGCGCTGACGGAGGCGCTGGCCCGGCTGATCTCGCTGGCCCTCCGCTCGGGCGTCGATCCCGACGCGGTGGCCGAGCAGCTGATCGGCATCGGCGGAAGCCAGTCCGTCGGCTTCGGCCCGCACCGGATCCGCTCCGTGCCGGACGCCCTGGGGCGGCTCCTGGCGGGCACCTGGCCGGACGGCCACGCCCCCGGCGAGGAAGGGGAGGCGGACGACGCCCCCGCGGCCACGCTGGAGCCCGCCGCGACGGACGGCCCGGCGGCGGCACCCGCGCCCCGGAGGCCCCGCAGCCCCAAGGACATCGACCTCTGCCCGGTCTGCGGCGCCATCGCCGTCCACCAGGACGGGTGCGTCAAGTGCCTGGAATGCGGCTTCAGCTCCTGCTGAACCGGCGGCCGGAGCGGCGGCGGAACCGGTCCGAGGAAGGGGGGCACGCCGGCGCCTATGCGCTCCTGGTGCTGGCGCCCCTCCTCTGGAGCGGGAACTTCCTGGCGGGCAGGCTGCTGGCGGGCAGCCTGCCCCCCGTCACGCTCAGCCTGGTCCGCTGGCTGGTGGCGACGCCGGTCCTGCTCCTCCTGGCGCACCGGGCGGGGCTGGGCCGCCCGCCGCGGGCCGCCCGGCCGGCGCTGGCCTGGATGGGGCTGAGCGGCGTGGCGATCTTCACGCCCGCGGTCTACCTGGCCCTCCACACCACCGCGATCCTGAAGGCCTCGCTCCTCCAGTCGACCACGCCGGTCTTCGGCGTCGCCCTGGCGGCGCTGGCGGGCCTCCGCCCGGGCTGGAGGCAGGCGGGGGGCTCGCTGCTGACGGTGGCCGGCGTGGCCCTCATCCTGCTCGCCCCCGCCCGCCTCCCGGCGGCCGCGCCAGCCCCCGGGGGCGGGGCGGCGGGCGGCTGGGGAGGTCTCCGGCTCGGCGACCTGCTCATGCTCCTGTCCGCCCTCCTCTGGGCCGTCTACACCCTCTACGCCCAGCGCGCGGCGGAGGCCTGGCAGTCGGCCCCGGACGCGCCGTCGCCGGGCTCGCGAGCGGTGCGGCCGGCCCCCGGCCGCACCGACCTGGCCCTGGGCGTGACCGCCTGGTCCTCGCTGGCGGGGTTGGTGCCGCTGGCGCTCCTGACCGCCGCGGAGTGGCTCTGGGGCGGGGCGTGGAAAGAGGCGTACGGCAGCGGTCCCCGCCTGGAGCTCTCGCTCTCCGCGCTGGCGGGCGTCCTCTACGTGGCGCTGGGCGCCTCGGTGCTGGCCATGTGGGCCTGGAACAGCGGCGTCCGCCGGATCGGCTCCGCCCGCGCCATCAGCTTCAACAACCTCCTGCCCGTCTTCACCGCGCTCTGGGGGAGCCTCTTCCTGCAGGAGCCGGTCGATCCCTGGTCGGTGGCGGGCGGCCTGCTGGTGGTCGGGGGGGTCAGCCTGGCGGCCGGGGCGGCCCGCCCGGGTGCGGGCGCGACGGCGGTGGCGGGGCCGGAGCGTCGCGGGAGCATCCGCCCGTGGCGGTGGAAGCGGCCGCCGGTGCAGGAGAGACCGCCGGCGGAGTGAGCGGGCCGCGCCCCCGGCCCTCCGGGCGCCTTGCCGCGGACGGGGGCGGGGCACGTCAGCGGGTATGGCCGCCCGGCGCGTGCCGACGCTACCGGGGCGAGGCGACCGGCTCGACCTGCAGCACCCCGCGCAGGATCGATTCGACCGAGGGCACGCCCGCAGTCCCGGGCGAATTCCAGAAGTTCCGGTAGTCGAGATGGCCCACGCCCGGCATGACGAAGACGGAGGCCGGGCTGGCGTAGGGGTAGGTCTGCATCTCCACCGGGACCACGCCGTCGCTCCGGGGATAGCCGAGGAGGGCCAGGAGTGCCAGGCCTGCCAGGACCTGGATCCCCATGGTGAGGGAGGGCCGCCGGATCTCGCCGACCATGGAGACGATGGGGTAGCCGAGCCTCGGGTGCAGCCCGGCCACCTCGGCCTGGACGGTTGCCGGCGTGAGCCAGCGGTCGGAGGGGGTGCCGTAGCCGAGGAGATCCGGGACGATCCGGGTCAGGGGGTTCCCGGCCAGGGCGCGGTCGACGTCGGCCAGGGGGCTGCCGCCCCAGGGCGTCCCCAGCGTCACCAGCGCGGCGACGGCCGGGCTCCCGTAGCGCGCGGTGGCCTCGGCCACGTCCAGCCCGCCCATGCTGTGCCCGATGGCGACGAGCCGGTCCTGGGCCATCCGGCTGAGGCGGTTCAGCTGTTCGGCCAGGATGGCGCCGTCGGCGACGGCGTCGGCGCCGGGGTCGAGCTTGACCGCGGCCACGTTGTAGCCGGCCTGGAAGGCCTGGCCGTACATGGGTTGGAAGTACGACGGGCCCTCGTGGATCCCGTGCACGAAGACCAGCCAGGGCGCCTCGCGGCCGGGATGGCGGGAATAGAAGACGGTGCCGACGGCGGCCGAGCGGTCGAGGCTCGGGTCCAACGCCTCCGGCGGGACGGCGCGCAGCGTGACCGTGGCGAGGGAGCGGGGGGTGAGGGAGCCGGGCTCCCCGCCGTAGGGGACGGCATCCCCCGGGGAGTCCGGTGGAACCGCGCCGGGTGCCTCCGCCCGGGCGACCGCCGGCAGGAGCGCGATGGTCCACAGCACCAGGATCGTGGACCAGGCCAGGAGGGCGCGCCAGGGTGGGCGCCCGGGACGGGCGGGCCGCATGCTCGAAGCTCCTCCTCCTTCCGACTCCTT
Source organism: Bacillota bacterium (assembly GCA_029961055.1). Lineage (NCBI taxonomy): Bacteria > Bacillati > Bacillota > Bacillota bacterium. The sequence continues at coordinate 23,594 of JASBVM010000051.1, read as the reverse complement.
CCGACCGCGGCGGACGACGGGTAGGGGTCTACCCGCCCGGGCGGAGGTCGGGGCCGGGGTGCCGTCCGGCACACCCTTTTCATTTTCATATGTCTACGCGTCCGGTCCTTCCGTGGGAACCGGGGAACCGGCGGCGGCTGCTGCGGGCTGGCCCACCGGTGCGAACCCTCCTCCCCTCCTCCGGGGGAAGAACCGGGCGGCCGGCGCCTGGGCCGGCCGCCCGCTGCCGCTCTTCCCGCGGCCGGGAGAGCCGGGAGAGAAGACAGGGAAGGGCCGTCAGCTGTGCGAGGCGACCCGCTCTTCCTCTCCCGCAGGTTCGACCAGGTAGCCGTGGTCGGCCTCGAACATCTGGCGGAAGAGGGAGTAGAAGACGACCAGCGCGCCCAGCGCGGCGAGCCAGAGCTGGTGGAAGAGACCGCCGTAGCCGAGGATCAGGACGCCGGCCGCCAGGACCAGCGGCAGGAGGGTGGGCGAGGGGAGGCGGATCGCGCCGGGTGCCGGCTGCCCGCCCTCCGCGGCGGGGCCGCGCTCCCCGCCCTGCTTCGCCGCCCAGAAGGCGTCGCGCGAGCGGACCTCGGGGATGCGGGCGAAGTTGTAGGCCGGCACCGGCGAGGGGACCGACCACTCCAGCGTCCGGGCGTCCCAGGGGTCGGCGCCGGCCTGGCGGCCGCGGTAGACGCTCCAGAGCATGTTGCCCACCGTCATCAGGACGCCCGCCCCGAGGATGTAGGCGCCGATGGAGGAGAGCAGGTTGAAGGTGGCGACGCCCAGCTCGGGCGGGTAGGTGTAGATGCGCCGGGACATGCCCAGGAGGCCGCTGAGCAGCATCGGGAAGAAGGTCAGGTTGAAGCCGACGAAGGTGACCCAGAAGGACCAGACCCCCGTCCGCTCGTCCAGCAGCCTGCCCGTCATCTTGGGCAGCCAGTAGTAGGCTGCGGCCAGCATGGAGAAGAGGATGCCGCCCACGGCCACGTAGTGGAAGTGGCCGACCACGAAGTAGGTGTCGGTCAGCTGCAGGTCGGCCGGCGCCGTCGCCAGCATCAGCCCGGTGAGCCCGCCGACGATGAAGACCGGCAGGAAGCCGACGGCGTACAGCATGGCGGTGGTGTAGCGGATCCGGCCGCCCCACAGGGTCAGGAGCCAGGTGAAGACCAGCGCGGCCGTCGGCCAGGAGACCAGCTTGGTGGTGATCATGAAGGCGTCGTTGACCACCGGCCCCATGCCCGTGGCGTACATGTGGTGCGACCAGACGGTGAAGGAGATGGCCGCGATGGCGATCAGGGCGAGGACGGCGCCGCGGTAGCCGAAGAGCGGCTTCCTCGAGAAGGTGGGGATCACCTCGGAGATGACGCCCCAGGCCGGCACCGCCAGGATGTAGACCTCCGGGTGGCCCATGATCCAGAAGAGGTGCTGCCACATCAGCGCGTTGCCGCCCATGGCCGGCACGAAGAAGCCCGTCCCGGCCCAGCGGTCCAGGAGGAGCAGGATGAGCGCCACCGTGAAGGGCGGCATGGCGAAGAGGATGAGGGCGCCGGTGATCAGGCTGGCCCAGGCGAAGATCGGCACCCGCATCAGCGACATGCCCGGGGCGCGCATCTGCAGGACGGTCACGATCAGGTTGACGGAGGAGACGATGGAGGAGAGGCCTGAGATCAGGAGGCCGAGGATGTAGAAGTCCTCGCCGACCCCCGCGTAAGGTCCGGCCAGCGGGGTGTAGTTGAACCAGCCCGCGTCGGGCGCCCCGCCCAGGAACCAGCTCGAGTAGAGGAGGAGACCGCCGGCCAGGTAGAGCCAGTAGCTGAGCGCGTTCAGCCGCGGGAACGCGACGTCGCGCGCCCCGATCATGATGGGCATGAAGTAGTTGAAGTACGCCGTCTCCATGGGCAGGACCGCGAAGAAGAGCATGGTGGTGCCGTGCATGGTGAGGAGCTGGTTGAACAGCCCGGGACCGATCAGCTGGTTGTCGGGCCGGATCAGCTGCGTCCGCATCAGGAGCGCCTCCACGCCGGCGACGGCGAAGAAGGCGAAGGAAGTGACCAGGTAGAGGATACCGATGCGCTTGTGGTCCACGGTCGTCAGCCAACTGAGGAGACCCCGCTCGGAAGGCGCCCGGGCCTCGACCCGGGGAAGCGCACGTTCGGCGGTGGCCATGCTGGGAGGACCTCCTTTCGAACCGGAGCGGGCCACCGGGCAGGAGGCGTGGCATGGAAGGACCGGGCCCGGCGGCGTTTTCCCTGATTGCACTAAATTATGTAGTCGCATCCGTTCCGCGGCAATCCATTTCGAGCTAAGAAAACAAAGGATAGGCAAAAGTATGAAAACTCCCCGCTGTTCCGGGGAATCCTGCCGACCCGCATCCCCGCGCCGGGCGGAACGACCGGGCGGGGGCGACGGCCCGGGTGCGGCGGGACCGGGTGCCCGCCGGGGTCGCCGGCACGGACGAGCAGGCGCTCGCCGCTGCGGGTCGAAGTAGGCTCCCATCCGAGGGCGACGGGAGGAGGGCGAGAGGTTGGAGGTCAGGGGCGAGCAGGTGCTGCGGGCGGCGCGCCCGGTGGTCTACGGCTTCCTCATGGATCCCGAGGTGCTCTCGCGCTGCATCCCCGGGTGCAAGGCGCTGCGCCAGGTGGCCGACGGCGCCTACGAGGCCGACCTGGAGCTGGGCGTCGCGGCCATCAAGGGGCGCTACAGCGGCCGGGTCGAGATCCGCGACGCCGAGCCGCCGGAACGATACACGCTGCTGGTCTCGGGCCAGGGAGGCCCGGGTTTCGTCAACGCCGAGCTTCACTTCGCCCTGGAGGAAGAGGACGACGGCACCCGTCTCCGCTACGAGGGCGAGGCCCAGGCCGGCGGCACCATCGCCAGCGTCGGCCAGCGGATGCTGGGCGGGGTGGCCAAGCTGATCACGGGCCAGTTCTTCTCGGCGCTGACGCGCGAGGTGGAGGCGCGCACGGCGCAGGGGGAGGCGGGTGCCCCGTGAAGCCGCCCCGCTTCGCCTACGCGGTGCCGGAGAGCCTGGAGGAGGCGCTCGGCCTCCTCCGGGAGTACGGGGGCGACGCCAAGGTCCTCGCCGGCGGGCAGAGCCTGATGCCGATGCTCAACCTGCGGCTCCTCAGGCCGTCGGTCCTGGTGGACATCAACCGTCTCCCCGGCGAGGACCGGATCGAGGAAGAGGACGGCTTCCTCCGCATCGGCGCGCTGGTCCGCCACCGGCAGGCGGTGCGCTCGCCGCTGGTCCGGCGGCGCCTCCCGCTCCTGGCGGAGGCGGTCGGCCAGATCGGCCACCCGCAGATCCGGAACCGGGGGACGCTCTGCGGGAGCGTCGCCCACGCCGACCCGGCGGCGGAGATCCCCGCCGTCCTGGCCGCGCTGGGCGGCGAGGTGCTCCTGCGCAGCGCCGCGGGGGCGCGGAGCGTGCCGGCCGAGCAGTTCTTCCTCGGGTTTCTGACCACCGCGCTGGGACCGGAGGAGATGGTGGAGGCGATCCGCCTCCCGGTGGCGCCGCCCGGGAGCGGGTCGGCCTTCCTCGAGTTCAACCGGCGGGCGGGCGACTTCGCCATCGTCGGCGTGGCGGCGCAGCTCACCCTGGACGAGCGCGGCCGCATCCGGGCGGCCGGCCTGGCGCTGACCGGCGTGGGCGGGGCGCCCTTCCGCGCCGGCTCGGCGGAGGCGCTCCTGCGCGGGGAGGCGCCGTCGGAGGCGCTCTTCGCGCGGGCGGCGGAGCGCGTCGCCGAGGAAGTCGACCCCGAGGCGGACATCTACGCCTCCGCGGAGTACCGGCGCCACCTGGCCGGGGTGCTGACCCGCCGCGCCCTGGCGGCCGCCTGGCGGCGCGCGACCTCTGGCAACCGGGAGGGAGAGGCTTGACGGAGCTGTTGGAGAGGAAGCGGATCCGGCTCCGCGTCAACGGGCGCGAGGTCGAGGACGAGGTGGAGGTCCGGACCACCCTGGCGGACTGGCTGCGCGAGGGGCTGGGGCTGACCGGCACCCACCTGGGCTGCGAGCACGGTGTCTGTGGCGCCTGCACGGTCCTGGTCGACGGCCAGGCGGTCCGCTCCTGCCTGATGCTGGCGGTCCAGGCCGACGGGACCGAGGTGCGGACGGTGGAGGGCCTGGCCGGGCCGGAGGGGCAGCTCCACCCGGTGCAGCAGGCCTTCCTGGAGCACCACGCGCTCCAGTGCGGCTTCTGCACGCCGGGCTTCCTGATGACGGCGGTCGCCTTCCTCGGGGAGAACCCGGAGCCGGACGAGGCGTCGATCCGCGAGGCGTTCTCGGGCAACATCTGCCGCTGCACCGGCTACCAGCCCATCGTCGAGGCGGTGGCCGACGCGGCCGGGCGGCTCCGCCGGGCACCCGCGGGCGGGGCCGGGCCCGCGCGCTGAGGCGCTCGCCATGCGCTGCGGCATCCTCACCGCCAGCGACTCCGGCGCCCGCGGCGAGCGGCAGGACCGCTCCGGCGACCTGATCGAGAGCTGGCTCCGGGAGCACGGCCACGAACCGGCCTACCGGACGCTCCTCCCCGACGACGAGGAAGCGATCCGCCGCGCGCTCCTCCACTGCGCCGACGAGCTGGACCTGGAGCTGGTCCTGACCACCGGCGGCACCGGCCTCGCCCCGCGCGACGTGACGCCCGAGGCGACCCGCGCGGTGGTGGAGCGGGAGGTGCCCGGCATCGCCGAGGAGCTCCGCCGCCGGGGCGCGGCGGCCACCCCGCGCGCGCTCCTCTCCCGCGGCGTCGCCGGCGTCCGGCGCGGCACGCTGATCGTCAACCTCCCCGGCAGCCCCTCCGGCGTCCGGGACGCCCTGGCCGCGCTGGAGCCGATCGTGGAGCACGCCGTCGCCATCCTGCGCGGCCGGCCCGTCGACCACTGAGCGGCCGCGGCCGGGGGCTGGGAGGCGGGGGCGGGCCGGCGCTACCAGGTGGAGCCGCCCGACGGCGGCGGCCAGTCCCCGATCTGCCGCCGCAGGAGGACGATCTGCCCGAGGTGGTACGAGTTGTGGATGGCGGTGTCGGTGAGCAGCTCGCCCACCGAGCGCCGGCTCCCCGCGACGGGCTCCTGCCAGCGGGGCAGGTAGCCGCTCACCTGGCCCAGGGTGGAGAGGAAGTGGGCCACCTCCCCGTCCAGCTCCTCCTGGCTCGAGGGAGCGGGAGGGAAGGGCCACCCCTCCTCGGCGTGCGCCGGCTCCTGCGGCTCGTCGCCCCGGAGCTGCGCCAGGGTGAACTCGAGCCAGAAGGTCAGGTGGCCGAGAAGCTGGTGGATGGTATACGGCGCCGACTCCGGCAGCCGGCCCGCCGTCCCCACCCCGAGCGCCTCCAGGGCCACCTCGGGCCGGACGTGGGCCGGCACCTCGTCCAGCGCCAGGCGGATGGCCCGGACGGCCAGATCGGCCGCCGGGCGAGTCGGTGTCGGCAACGGACGTCCCCCCTCCGCTTGATCATAGACCGGGCGGGGTAGACTGAGTGCGAGGGGAGGGGGGTGGCGGGCATGCTTCCTGGCGGTGTCGCCGTCCCGGCGGAGGGCGGGTGGCGCCTGAGCCCGCTCCTTCTGGCCGCGGCCGGCCTTCTGCTCGCCCTCTACCTGGCGGGCTGGGTGCGGATGCGGCGCCGCGGCCTCGGGAAGAGCGCCGCCGCCTGGCGGGCGCTCCTCTTCCTGGCGGGGCTGGCCGCCGTGGTCGTCGCCTTCGACTCGCCGGCCGAGGCGCTCAGCCGCCGGCTGGTCAGCTTCCACGTGCTGGAGCACCAGCTGCTGGCGCTGGTGGCGGCGCCGCTCCTGCTCCTCGGGCTGCCGGGCCCGGCCTGGGCCTGGGGGCTGCCGGCGGCCTGGCGGCGGCGCTGGCTGCCGGCGCTGGTCCGCTGGCGGCCGCTCCGCCAGACGCTCGGCTGGCTCCTCCGCGTGCCGGTGGGCTGGATGGGCTTCGTCTGGGTCTTCGCCTTCAGCCTCCTGCCGCCCGTCGAGCGCTGGGCGCACGGGAGCGGCTTCGGCGGCGAGGTGACGCTGGCGCTCTTCCTGGCCAGCGGGGTGGCCTTCTGGGGGCCGGTGGTGGGCTACTCGCTCCACGGGCGCCGTCTGCGGCCGGCGGCGGGCATGGCCTACATCGGCAGCCTGGTGCCGGTCCTCTGGATCGCCGCCGTCGTCCTCCTCTTCGGCGGCCGGATCCTCTACGCCCGGGGAGGGGAGGCGCTGCCCCTCGGTTTCTCGGCGCTGATGGACCAGCAGGTGGCGGGGGCGGGCCTGCTGGTGATCTCGGTGCTCTACGTCTTCGCCTTCCTGCTGGAGGTTGCCGCCTGGCTGGAAACCGGCGAGTCCGGCGCCCCGGGAAGCCAGCCCCCCGCCCGGGTCATCCTCCTCCGCCGGCGCCGCTCCGCCTGAGGGGCGGACGGGCGGAGGAGGGGGAGGAGCGGGCGGGGCCGGACCGCGCCGCCCGGGCTGGACCGGCCCCGCCCCGCGTCTCGGGTCTCAGGCGGCGCGGGGCAGCGTCCGCGCCCGCGGGACCGGGCCGAGGCCGGTCTTGGCCGCCTGCGGGTAGAGCAGGCGGAAGATCTGCTCCAGGCCGTCCACGATGCGCGGCCCCGGCCGGGAGACCAGGTTCTCGTCGATGACGTAGACGCGCCGGTTCTTGACCGCGTCCAGGCGCGCCCAGGTCGGCCGCCGGCCGCCCAGGACGGCCTGCCGCTCGGCCGCGTTGCTGCTGGGCAGGAGGATCACCTGCGGATTCCGGGCGAGGAGCTCCTCCTCGCTGAACTCGGGCCAGGCGCTCTTGGCGTCGTGGGCGATGTTGATCCCGCCCGCGCGGGTGATCAGGTCGTCGATGAAGCTGCCCGGGCCGGCCGTCATCAGCGGCTGGTTCCAGACCTCGTAGAAGACGCGTACCCGCTCCGAGGAAGGGATGGCCGCCGCCCGCGCCTCCACCGCCCGGATCCGGCGCTCCATGGAGGCGACCAGCCGCTCCGCCGGGGCGACGGCGCCCGTCGCCCGGCCGATCAGGCGGATGGAGTCGAGCACCTGCGACAGGTCGGCCGGCTGGATGACCAGCACCGGGATGCCCATCTGGCGGAGCTGATCGTCCGCCTTCTGGGTGCCGCGGATGGTCAGGACGAGATCCGGCTTGAGCGCCACCGTCTTCTCCACGCTGTAGTTGAGCTGCGGGCCGGTGGCGCTCACCTTGGGGAGCGACTTGGCCTGGGGAGGGTAGTCGCTGTAGGCGTCGACGCCCACCAGCCGCCTCCCCAGCCCCAGGGCGAAGAGGATCTCGGTGTTGGAGGGGGCGAAGGAGACGATCCTCCGGGGCTCCTTCGCGATCGTCACGCGGTGGCCCGCGTAGTCGGTCAGGGTGACCGGAAAGTGCGCCTGGGCCGCCCGCGCCACGGAACCGGCGCTGCCGCCGGCCCCCGGCTTGGCGGCCTGGCCCGTCTGGCCCGGCTGGCCGCCGCACCCGCTCACCACCAGCGCCAGGGCGAGGACGATCCAGGCGGGGGAGAGCCGCCGGCGCCTCCGCCCGCGGAGAGATCTCACGGATGGGTCACTTCCCTTCCTGGTCCTGCCATGGCCGGGGTGCTTCGGCGGCGCCCCGGCCGGCGGTCGAAGTCGAACAGGGCCGCAGGTGCGAGCGAAGAGACGGGAGACGTGCCGACCCGGCGCTCAGGCGCCGGGTCGATCGGGGAGGGATGACGACCGCATCGGACCAGCCCCCTTTCCTGCGAAGGCGGACTCGGTACGCGGCAGGCAGGTCTCCTGGCTTCCGTTCGTCGCCGTGGACGCCTTCCCGTCGGCTGCGCGACAGTGGCTTCCGTCCCGGCTCCCGGTCACAGTGGCGGGACCGCGCCGGAATCGCCCGGACCGCCGCAGGCGGTACCGGGCTCACCGGACTTCCCTATTCTCCCGGCGGACGACCCCTGCGGGCCGGGCCGGGCACCTGCCACGGGATTCCTGCCGGGGAGCCGACCTCCCCGGACGTGCTAGCTTTCCATGAGGGGCGCGGAGATCCTGCCCGCCGGGAGATGCCCGCCTCCGGTATCCCTGAGACCGGTCCTCCGCACGCGGCCCTGCCGGGCGCCGTACCGGCACCCGGCAGGGGTTGCGGGCGTTACTGACCGGCGTGCGCCTTGTCGATCACCGTCAGCGGCGCCGGCGTGAAGCCCGAGGGGACGCTCCGGCCCGCCTTCAGGTCGACCGCGTACTCGACGGCCTTGGAGCCCATCCAGCTCGGCTGCTGGGCGACGGTCACCAGGAGGTCGCCCGCCTTGACCGCGGCCACGCCGTCCGGGGTGCCGTCGATGGCGGTCACCAGGACCTTGCCGTTCTTGCCGGCGGACTTGAGCGCCTGGATGGCGCCGAGCGCCATCTCGTCGTTCTCGGCGAAGACGCCGTTCAGGTCGGGATGCGCCTGGAGGAGGTTCTCCATCACCGAGAGCCCCTGGGCACGGTCGAAGTTGGCCGTCTGCCGCGCCACCACCTGGATGCCGCCGTACTGGCCGAGCGCCTGCTCGAAGCCGCGCGTCCGGTCGTTGGTCGCCGAGGCGCCCGGCACGCCCATCAGCAGGGCCACCTTCCCCTTGCCGCCCAGCGCCTTGAAGAGCGCCTCGCTGGCCAGCTTGCCGGCCTCCACGTTGTCCGAGGCGATGAAGGCGGCGAGCTTGCCGCCGGCCACCCCGCGGTCGACCGCGATCACCGGGACGCCCGCCTTGTTGGCCTCCTCCACCGCCGGGACGATGCCGGAGGAGTCGACCGGGTTGACGATGAGGGCATCGACCTTCTTGGTGATCGCGTCCTCGATCTGGCTGGTCTGCTTCGCCAGGTCGTTCTGGGCGTCGTAGACGATCAGCTGGGCGCCCCGGGTGTCGGCCTCCTTCTGCGCGCCGTCCCGGAGCGTGACGAAGTACGGGTTGTTCAGCGTCGAGACGGCCAGCGCGATGGTCACCTTCGCCTTCGTGCCGGACGAGCCGGAGCCGCCGGCGTTGCTGGAGCTGGACGAGCCCTGCTGGTTGGCGGGCGCCTGGCCGCCGCCGCAGGCGGCGAGCGCGAGCGTGCCGGCAAGCAGGAGAGCGACCCAGATGCCCGTTCGATTCCGTCGCATGGCCATTCCTCCTCGAGGTCGTCTGGCGGGAGCGCGCCGGCCCGATGTCGACGGGTCAGCCCGCCTCCCCGCTGGAGAGCAGCCGACGCAGTTCCTTCAGATTGCCCAGTGCCACCGCCAGCAGGATGACGATGCCTTTCACCACCTCCTGGTAGAACGGCGAGACGTTGAGGAGATTCATGCCGTTGCCGAGGACGCCGAGGATGAGGGCGCCCAGCAGCGTCTTGAGTACCTGTCCCTCCCCGCCGAAGAGGCTCGTGCCGCCCAGGACGACGGCCGCGATGGAGTCCAGCTCGTAGCCGGTCCCCGCCTGCGGGTCGGCGGTGGCCAGGCGGCTGGTCAGCACGATGCCCGCCACGGCGGCGAGGAAGCCGGAGATCAGATAGGCGGCCAGGCGCACGCGCCGGACCGGGATGCCCGCGTAGGCGGCCGCCTTCCGGTTGCCGCCGACGGCGTAGACGTACCGGCCGAAGGCGGTGGTGCGAAGGACCAGGTAGGCCACCAGGTAGACCAGCAGCATCAGCAGGACGGGGATGGGGATCGGCCCGAGGTAGCCCCCGCCGATGGTGAGGAAGGCGGGGGGCAGGTTGCCGATCGGGAGGCCGTTGGTGTAGATGAGCGTCAGCCCGCGCGCCGCGCTCAGCATGGCCAGCGTGACGATGAAGTCGGGGATGCCCAGCCGCGTGACGACCAGGCCGTTGAAGGCCCCCACCAGGAGGCCCGTCAGCAGCCCCGCCAGGATGCCGGCCGCCATGCCGTGCTGGACCATGGTGCCCGCCGCGACCGCGCCGGAGAGGGCGAGCGCCGAGCCGACCGAGAGGTCGATGCCGGCGGTCAGGATGACGAAGGTCTGGCCCGCGGCCAGGAGCGCGTTGACCGCCACCTGGCGCGCCACGTTGAGCAGGTTGGTCGCGCTCAGGAAGGAGGGCGAGAGGACGGCGAGGAAGGCGCAGAGCAGCAGGAAGCCGACCACCAGCCCGTAGTCCGTCACCGTCAGACGCTCGCGCCATGCCCGCATCAGGCTGCACCCCCCATCGCCAGCTGCAGCACCCGCTCGGGGGTCGCTTCCTCGCGCGGGAGGAGGCCGGCCGGGCGGCCCTCGCGCAGGACCAGGAGGCGGTCGGCGAGCCCCAGCAGCTCCGGAAGCTCGGAGGAGATGAGGAGGATGGCCACCCCCTGCGACGCCAGGCGGTCGATCAGCCGGTAGATCTCGTGCTTGGCCCCGACGTCGATACCGCGCGTCGGCTCGTCCAGGAGGAGGACGCGGGGCTCGATGCCAAGCCACTTGGCGAGCACGACCTTCTGCTGGTTGCCGCCGGAGAGCCCCTCGACGCGCGCCTCGACCGACGGCGCCCGGATGGCCAGCTCGCGGACGGCCTCCTCGGCCGCCGCCCGTTCGCGCCGGGCGTCGACCCGGCCCCAGCGCCCGCGGACCGCCAGGCTGGCGTGGGAGACGTTCTCGCGGATGGAGCGGGGGAGGACGAGGCCCTCCAGGTGGCGGTCCTCGGGCACGTAGGCGATGCCGAGGCGCATCGCCTCCCGCGGCGAGCCGATGTGCACCTCGCGCCCGTCGACCCGGAGGCGGCCGCCCGTCAGCGGCACCAGCCCGAAGAGCGCCCGGGCGACGCTGCTCCGGCCGGAGCCGACCAGCCCGGCCAGGGCCAGCACCTCGCCGCGGTGGAGCCGGAGGTCGACGCCGGCGAAGCGGCCGCGGCTCTCCAGGCCCTCGGCTTCCAGGACGACCGGGCCGGGCCGGCGGCGCCCCTCGGGGAAGAGCTCGCCGAGCTCGCGGCCGACCATCAGCCCGATCAGCCGCTCCTGGCTCGCCTCGTCCCGGGGGAGCGTGGCCACGACGCGCCCGTCGCGCATCACCGTGACGGGGTCCGCGAGGGCGAGGACCTCCTCCAGCCGGTGGGAGACGAAGAGGATGGCGACGCCTTCGCCCTGCAGCCGGCGGACGATGGCGAAGAGCGCCTCGATCTCCCGCTCGCTCAGGGCGGCGGTCGGCTCGTCCATCACCAGCAGGCGGGCGCGAGCGGAGAGCGCCTTGGCGATCTCGACCAGCTGCTGCTGGGCGACGCTCAGGCGGCGGACGGGCTGATCCAGCGGCAGGTCGACGCCCAGCCGGTCCAGCGTCGCCAGGGCTTCCTGGCGGAGCCGGCGGCCGTCGAGGCGGAGACCGCGCGCGGGCAGGTGGTCGAGGAGGATGTTCTCGGCCACGCTCAGCCCTGGCACGAGGCTGAACTCCTGGTGGATGACGCGGATGCCCAGCGCCTGGCAGGCCCGCGGCGAGCCGAAGGGGAGGGGCCGGCCGTCGAAGCGGGCCTCCCCCGCGTCGGGCCGGAGGACGCCCGCCAGCACCTTGAGGAGCGTCGATTTGCCGGCGCCGTTCTCGCCCACCAGGCCGTGGACGGTGCCGGCCGCGACGTCCAGGTCGACACCCCCCAGCGCCTGGACGCCGGGGAAGCCCTTGCGCAGGCCGCGCACCTGGAGAAGGGCGGCGCCCATGGAAGTCCTCACCTCCCGCCCGAGGCCGGCCCGAAGGCGACGCCGGCGCGGAGGAGGACGTTGGCGTACGGCGTGAACTCGCCGGTCCGGACCACCGCCGCCGCCAGGCCGCTCAGGCGCTTCAGCTCCTCGTGCGGGACCGCCTCGACCCGGACGCCCGGACCGAGGAGCCGGCGCACCGACTCCAGCAGGGAGGCGTTTCCCCTGGCCAACTCCTCGGCCACCGTGGCACCCTCGACCACCATGGCGCCGGTCACCGCCTCCAGCACCGGGAGGAAGCCGGGCAAGCCCGGCGTCACCGCCAGGTCGATGCGCCGGACGCCGGGCGGAACGGGCAGGCCGGCGTCCGCCACCACGATCGTCTGGCCATGGCCGAGCGCCGCCAGCAGGCCGAGCAGCTCGGCGTGCAGCAGGCCGTCGCGTCTCATCGGTCCACCTCGTTTCGGGCGTTGTCGGGAGAGGTCGAGTTCGCGGCCGGCGGCTGGAGGAGGGCGTCGACCTGCGAGCGCGCCGGGATGGAGCTCTGGGCGCCGGGCCGGGTGGTGGAGAGGGCGGCCGCCCGGTTGGCGAAGCTGGCCGCGGCGGTGAAGGCCAGCCCCTCGGTCAGGCCCACCGCCAGGGCTCCGGCGAAGACGTCGCCGGCGGCGGTGGTGTCCACCGCCGGCACCCTCAGCCCCTCGATGTGCAGGAAGTCGCTTCCTTCGCCCACCAGCACGCCCTGCGCGCCCAGCTTGACCACCACCCAGCGCAGGCCGCGGGCGAGCAGGTCGGCGCCGGCCAGACGCGCCGAGGTCAGGTCGGCCACCGGCCGGCCGGTCAGCGCGCCCGCCTCCAGCCGGTTGGGCAGGCAGGCGTCGACGTAGCGCCAGACCTCCTCGGGAAGCGGGATCGGCGGCGCCGGGTCGAGGAGGACCGTGAGGCCGTGGCGACGGCCCAGGCGCGCCGCGGCGACGATGGTCTCGGCCGGGACCTCGCACTGCAGGAGCAGGACCCGGGCCTCCTCCCAGAGGCCCGCCGCGGCCGAGGCCTCGAGGTCCTCCACGCCCAGCCGGCCGTTGGCGCCGGGGATGACGACGATCCGGTTCTCGCCGCCCTGCTCGACGCCGATGACGGCCAGCCCGGTAGGTGCCTCGGCGTCGGCGACCACGCCGCTCACGTCGACGCCGAAACGGCGGAGGTTCTCCAGGAGCGCGGCCCCGAAGGCGTCCCGGCCGACGCGCCCGACCATGGCCACCTCCCCGCCCAGCGCCGCCGCCGCGGCCGCCTGGTTGGCGCCCTTGCCGCCGGGCACCTGGAGGAAGCGCTCCCCCAGCGCGGTCTCGCCCGGGCCGGGCCAGCGGGGCACCTGGACCACCAGGTCCATGTTCAGGCTGCCGACGACCACGATCCGTGCCACTTCCGCCATCCCCCCGCTCTGCTCCCCTGTCTTCGCGTCCACCGAGCGCAGGCCGATCGGGTCCTCACGCCGACTCGCGCACCACCAGCCGCGGCGTCAGCTGCACGTCCAGCGGTTCGGCCGGCGCCCGGCCGGCCGCGCGGGCGGCGATCCGGGCGGCCAGCCGCTCCCAGGCGAGGGTGCCGGCGCGGTAGGCGGGCTGGAGGACCGTGGTCAGGCGCGGCCGGACCAGCCGCGCCAGCAGGATGTCGTCGAAGCCGACCACCGCCACCTGCTGCGGGACGTCCAGCCCCTCGTCCTGGCAGGCCTGGATGGCGCCCACGGCCAGCAGGTCGTTGGCGGCGAAGATGGCGTCGAAGTCGACTCCGGACGCCAGGAGCGCGCGCGTCCGCTCGTAGCCGCTCTCGAAGGCGAAGGGGCCCCGGCTGACCAGTTTGGGGTCGGGCTCGAGACCCGCCTCGCGCAGGGCGTCGGAGAAGCCCAGGGCGCGGTCGCCGGCGGAGGTGACGCCTTCGGGCCCGCCCAGATGGGCGATCCGCCGCCGCCCCCGGGAGAGCAGGTGGGCGACCGCCAGCCGCCCCCCCAGGCGGTTGTCGGTGGAGACCGAGTCGGCCGGCCAGCCGTCCACGCGGCGGTCGATGAGGACGGTCGGCACGTCGCCGACCACCGCCGGCAGGCGCTCGGGCTGGCCGCTGGAGGCGATGATCAGCCCGTCCACCAGGCGCTCGCGCATGACCGCGACGTGCGCCGCTTCCTGGGCGGGGTCGTTGTCGCTGTTGCCCAGGATGACGGCGAAGCCGGCCGCCCGCGCCGCGTCCTCGACGCCGCGGGCGAGGGCGGGGAAGTAGGGGTTGGCGATGTCAGGGAGGACCAGGCCGATGGTCCGCGTCACCCCCTTGGCCAGCCCCCGCGCCAGGCCGTTGGGCGTGAAGCCCAGCGCCTCCACGGCTTCGAGGACGCGGCGGCGCGTCGACTCGCGCACCGGTGCCTGGCCGTTGAGCACCCTGGAGACCGTCGCCGGGCTGACGCCCGCCATCCGCGCCACCTCGCGGATCGTGGCCAGATCCGACGCCCCCTTGCCCTCCGCCGGAGGGAACATGAAACACGTTTCATGAATACTGAAACCGGTTTCACCGCTGTACGAAGACCCATTTCGACGGCCAGGGAGAAATCCCTTCCCGGGAGGTGAAGGCAATCCGGGGAGACGGAGCCGGAGGGGGGGCGGTGCCCGGGGAAGCGGGGTCGGAGAAGCTTCCTCCAAGTTTGCGAGGGGGTCGCGGTCTCGGGTTCGGCCAGCGGGTCGTCCCGTCGGAACGAGCGGAGACGTTGCGGAACGTGACCCGGGAGCAAGCGCGGCCGTCATCGGACCCGGGCGGCGAGCCCCCGCTAGCGCCCCGGCCCGGCGGGCGCCAGCTCCGTCAGCCAGAGCTCCTCCGCCGCGGTGCCGGTCGCCGGAGCCAGGCGCCAGAGGAGGAAGAGCCGTCCGTCCGCCGCCGCCGTCACGGCCCGGGTTCCGCCCGCGACGAGGCGCAGGCCGGCGAGGGGCGTCCGATCCGTGCCGAAGGCGGCGACTTCCGGCCAGGGCCGCCCGGCCGCCGGCCGGGACGGCTCCGCGTAGATCCGCAGCTCCTCGCTCCAGCGGAAGGTCGCCGGATCGCCCGGCACCAGCCGGCCCACGGTGTTCCGGTAGACCACATACCAGCGGGGTCCCCCGCCCAGCAGGTGGAAGACCGGCGCATCGGTGGCCACCGGCGGCGGGATCCTCCCCAGATCGGCGAGCGGGCGGCCGTCCGGGGCGACCTTCACCACCTCCAGGAAGCGCTGCCCCTCCCGGCTGACCAGCTCGACCCAGTCGCGCGTGCCGGGTACGGGCGCGGCGTCCCACAGGTGGCTCCAACCCAGGGCCAGCGGCGGACGGGCCACGGGCAGAGCCGCCGCCGGCTGCCAGCCGGCCCCGGTGCGGAGGAGACTCCGCTCGACGAGCGCGCCCTGCGCGTCGAACCCTGACGCCAGGGTGACGACGGGCTCCGCCTTCCCACCCGTACCGGGCCGCAGCCCCAGGGAGAGGAAGGGACCTTCGCCCACGCGCTCCGGCCCGAGCCACCGCCCGCCCGCCAGCTCCGCGTACCAGGTGGTGCGCGCGGCGAGGTCGAGGGCGTCGCCCGCGGGCGTGGCGGGCGCGGTGGTCAGGAGGACGTGGAGCCGGCCGCTCCGGTCGACCAGGGCGGTCGTCGCCTCGACGCGGAGGCCGCTGGCCTTCATGGCCGGCGGCCAGACCAGCCGCGGCGCCCAGCGCCAGCCGGAGGCCGGGGAACGGCTCGCCGCCTCCAGCCCTGCGGGACCCGCGGCCACCAGCCAGAGGAGCCGCCCGC
The DNA here is from genome assembly GCA_029961055.1 of Bacillota bacterium. Lineage (NCBI taxonomy): Bacteria > Bacillati > Bacillota > Bacillota bacterium. Next base: position 8,246 of record JASBVM010000051.1, on the reverse strand, counting down.
CGCCGGCGAAGACCCCGTCCGCCGCGCCGGCGAGGCGAAGCGAGCCGACCGGCCGCAGGACCGGCGGGGCGGCGGGCTGCGCGCGGGCCTGCGTCATCACCGGCAGCAGGGCCCAGACGGCCGAAAGCAGGAAGGCGCCGGCCAGGGCGGCCGCCCTGTGCGCGCGCGGGGGGACCGCGCCCGGCCGGAACGGAAGGAGCCCAAGGCGCTCCACGGCTCATCGCCTCGCATCGGCGGGAAGGATGACGGGGAAGAGGATAGGCGGAGCGCCAGGGGGATCGGTCGGAAAACGTGTCGGGGGCGGGTCGACGGCAGGCGCCCCGTTCAGGGGGCGGCGGGAGGGAACCAGATCGCCGTCGCCAGGGCGCTGACGGCGCCGAACAGGTAGCCGGCCACCACCTGGGCCGGGGTGTGCCGCCGGAGCCGCAGCCGGCTCCAGCCCACGACGGCGGCGAGGAGGGTGGCGGCGAGGAAGAGCAGCAGGGCGAGCCCCGGCTGTCCGGCGCGGGCCGGGACGAGCGCCAGGGCGCCGGCCATCGCCCCGATCGCACCCGTGTGCAGGCTGATCTTCCAGCGCAGGGTGATCAGCCAGACGCCGGCGAGCCAGACGACGACCACGGCGAAGCCGGTCGGCAGCCAGCTCGCCGGCGCCCAGCGGAGCGCGGACAGCCAGGCCAGCACCGACCCCGTCCAGGCCACCGGCAGGAAGAGCGAGCGTTCCCCGCGGTCGACCAGGTCGGGATGGCTCCACCACCCGAGCCGCCGCCCCGCCGCCAGGACGGAGAGGGGGAGGGCGACCGCCGCCAGCCAGCCCACCGCGGCGGCCCGGCGGCTGGCGGGGGTGAGCCAGGCGACCGCACCCAGCCAGAGGGTCAGGTGGGTGTACGGGTTGAAGAGGGCCGAGATCCAGGCGGCGACCCGGTCCGCCGCCGGCGGGGCTCCCCCCGGGGACGCGTCGCCCTCCGCCTTCAGCCTTGTGCCCATGGACCTCCTCGCTTCCGGCTCCTCCGGCCCGCTCGCTCATTCGGCGCGGATCAGGCGGCCGTCCGGGTCCAATTCGACGAAGTGGTGGACGCGCCCCTCCCGGTAGGAGGCGCACTGGTTCTGGGGCAGGTCGTCCACGGGCTGGCGGGGGTCGTGGGCGACGTCCACCGCCCAGTCCGGGATCACTTCCTGGGAGAGGCAGGGGCCGTCCGCCATCTCCACGCCCTCGGCCGCCTTGGCGCGGAAGAGCTGCTCCGCCGCCCGGATCGCCTCCGCGCGCCGGGCGAGGTAGCTGTCCGAGTCGGTGCCGGCGGCACCCGTCGCGCCGCCGCCCCCTCCGGCACCCGCCCCGCAGCCCGCCAGGAGCAGGACGGCCAGGGCGAACGCGGCCAGGGACGCCCGGGGCCGGACGCCCGGGCGCGGGCTCGGCTCCCGGTCGGTCATGGGCATCCCCCCGGGTGCAAGGATAGACCGCCGGGCGGGGCCTCTGCCTGCCGGCTTCGTGCGGGGAGGGGAGAGACGCGCTCCGGCGGCCGGTGGCCGGGACCACCGTCGCCTTCCTGGTCCTGGGGGCGCTCATGGCGAGCGCCGGGATGGCGGCGACAGCGCTCGGGTATCCGGCGGAGCGGCTGGTCGCGATGCAGAATGTCTCCGCCTCGCTCCTGACCATGGCGTCGGCCCCCCCGGCTCGGGCTGGCGCTGGGCCTCCTGCCTCCCGAGGAGAGGGACCCGGGGCTCTTCCGCCGCGTGCTGGCGGTCGACGCGGTCGCCCTCGCCGCCCTGAGCGGGCTCTCCCTGCTGCTGAAGCTGGCCGGGTGAAGCCCGGCGGGCACCGGGCCGGCTCCCGGCCGGCTATGCATGCGCCCGGGTGCATGCATGGCCGCCGGATCCGCCGTCCGTCCTCCGCCTGGTGCCCGCGATGCGCCGGCAGGAGGGAGCCAGCGGCTGCGGATGCGATCCCAGCGGCGGCCGGAAGCCACTGGTGCACGCATTGCATGAAACGAAATGAGGAACCGGCAGGAGGAAGAACGCGTTCAATGCAAGACCGATCTCTCGCGGTTCCTACCCAACCTCTCCACGCTGGCGCTCGTCTACAACACCCGACTCTGGATGTGGGCGCCCAGGGGGCCGGCGACGCCCTGGCCAAGGGGAAGGCGGCCATGGTGATCGAAGGGAACGGGGTGGTGGCGGCGCTCCGCCGGGAAGCGCCGGATCTGAAGTGGGCGGTGGCTCCGCTTCCTGTGGGCAGGAGGCCGGGTAGCCTCGCCTTCACGGTCGCCTACGTGATGGGCAAGGATACCCAGCACCCGGACGAGGCCTATCAGCTGATCGACTTCCTGACCAGTGCGGACGGTGAGAAGTTCACGGAGCAAGGCGGGCTGGAGATGCCATCGGTCCGGTCGATGCTGGAGACCTTCACGCAGGACGACCCGGAGCAGAAGGCCTTCGCCGGCGAGGCGGAGCATGCGCTGCCCTGGCAGCTCGGTCCCAACGGCCAGACCGTGATCGACGCGGCGGGCGAGGCACTCCAGGCGATCTACCTGCAGGGTGCCGACCCGAAAGAGGCGCTGCGGCAGGCGCAGGCCTCCATCCACCCGTAGCGAGGGCGTCGAGGAAGGAGGGGTGGCGGAATGGCGGGCGCTCCCGTCGCCGGCACCGGGCCGGACCGGAGCGAGAGGCCGGAGGGCAGGCCGGTCCGCCGCGCGCCGGCGACGCCGCCCCGCGTCGCCGTGGCGGGCGACCGGCTCTGGCTGGCGCGCCGGGTGGGCGAGATCCGGCCGGGTGGGGTGGAGGGCTTTTACGCCGGCGACACCCGCCTGCTCTCGCGCCTGGAGTGGCGGTCGACCGTGCGCGAGGGCGAGGGGCGGCTGCGCAGGCGGAGCCGCCTCCGCCTGGACGACGACGGCGCCCTGCTCGAGCTCCGGTGGAGGGCGGAGGCGCGCGGGCCGCTGACCGCCCTCGTCGAGCTGGCGCTGGAGGGCGACTTCGCCGACCTGATGGAGGTGCGGGGCTTCGTCGAGCCGCGGCCGAGGACGCCGGAGACCGCAGCGGACCGCGCCTCCGGGCGGATCCGCTGGCGCCATGCGGGCGCCGACGGCGTCGAACGCTGGCTGGAGATCGAACTGGATCCCGTGCCCGGCGAGATGGACACCTGCTCCGCCGTCTGGCGGTTCCGGCTGGCCGCGGGCGAGGAGGCGCGGATCCGTTGCCGCCTGCGGCCCGGCCGCCGCCCGCCCCTGGGCCTCCCCTGCTCGCGGCGCCGGTCCGCCCCGCCCCCGGGGACGGGACGGGCCGACCGCCGCCTGGCCTGGGAGGCGGGCGGGGCCCGGGTGGAGTTCGAGCCCGCCGCTGCGGGGGGCGCAGGGGGCATCGGGGGCGCGGGGGATGCCTCTGCCTGGGAGCGCGTGCTCCGCCGGTCCGAACGGGATCTGGAGGCGCTCTCCCTCGACCTGGGAGCCGGCCCCACCGTCGCCGCCGGGGCGCCCTGGTTCGCCACCCTCTTCGGCCGCGACGCCCTGCTCACCGCCTTCGAGCTGCTGCCCTTCCGCCCGTCGCTCGCCCGGGCGACGCTGGAGACGCTGGCCGCCTGGCAGGGTCGCCGCGAGGAGACCTGGCGCGAGGAGGAGCCGGGCCGCATCCCCCACGAGCTCCGCTTCGGCGAGGCGACCGGCACCGGCAGGCTCCCCTACGGCCGCTACTACGGTTCCATCGACGCCACGCCGCTCTTCGTCTGGCTGGCCGCCGCGACCTGGCGCCGGACGGGCGACCGCCCCTGGCTCGAGCGGATCCGCCCCGCCGTCGAACGGGCGCTGGCCTGGGTGGAGCGGGCGCGGGCACGGGATCCCGAGGGCTTCCTGAGCTTCGAGCCGCACGCGGGCCGCCACGGGGCCGAGGGGCTCCGGACCCAGGCCTGGAAGGATTCGGCGGACTCCATGGTGGACGAGCGGGGACGGCCGGTCGAGCCACCGCTGGCGGTGGTGGAGGTGCAGGGCTACGTCGTGGCGGCGCTGCGCGCCTGGGCGGAGGTGCTCGCGGAGCTGGGGGAGGAGGGGCGGGCGGCGGGCCTCCGGCGGGAGGCGGACCGCCTGGCCGAGCGGATCGAGGCGCGCTTCTGGCTTCCCCGGGAAGGAAGCTACGCCCTGGCGCTCGGCGCCCGCCGGGGCGCGGCGCGGCGGCGGGCGGGGGCGGTCACCTCCGACGCGGCCCATCTCCTCTGGGCGGGGGTGGCCGCGCCCGAGCGGGCGGCGGCGCTGGCCCGCCGCCTCCTGGCGCCCGACCTCTTCACCGGCTGGGGGCTCCGGACGCTCTCGGCGGCCAACCCGGCCTACCACCCGCTGGCCTACCATCGCGGCGCGGTCTGGCCGCACGACACGGCCGTCGCCGTCGCCGGCCTCGCCCGCTACGGCCACCTGCGGGAGGCCTATGACCTGGCGGCGGCGCTCCTCGACGCCGGTGCGGCGCTGCCCCGCCATCGCCTGCCGGAGTGCTTCTCGGGGGCGGAGCGCCCGCCGGCGACCCCGCCGGCGGGAGACCGGAACGGAGGCGCGGCGGGAGGGCGCCCCGAAGAGTACCCGGCGGCCTGCCGGCCCCAGGCGTGGGCGGCGGGGGCTCCCTTCCTGGTGGTGGCGGCGCTGGCGGGGCTGGAGCTGGACGCGGTGCGGGGGCGGATTCGGCTCCGCCCCTTCCTCGGCGGCGGGGAGGGGGAGCGGGCGCTGGCAGCCGTCCGCCTCCGGGGGCTGGCCGTGGGCGGCCAGCGGCTGGACCTGGAGATCCGCCGGCTGGCGGGGCGGGAGCTGGAGGTCCGCCTTCGCCGCCTCGGCGCAAGGCGGTCCGAGGAACGCCGGCGGCTGGAGGAGGGCGCCGAGACCTTCTTCGCCCTCCGTGCGTGAGGCCGGCCGAGCCAGGAGATCGGGTGGCGCAGGGTGAAAAGGAGGCCGGGGTCAGGCAGCCGGGCTGGCGGAGGAGCTGCGACGACGCCTGGCGGCGCCGGAACCGTGGATGGGAGGTGGCACGTGCGAACCGAGGTCCTCACCGCGGCCCTGACGATCCTGGGCTATCTCCTGGGCTCCTTCCTGCCGGCGCGCTGGGTGGTGCGCCGCTACCGCGGGCAGTCGCCCGAGGAGCTGGGCGAGAATCCCGGGGGCAACGCGACGTGGCGCCTGGCCGGCCCCGTGGCCGGCATCACCGTCCTCCTGGCCGACATGGCCAAGGGGGCGCTCCCCATGCTCCTGGCGCGCTGGACAGGCCTCGGCGGCTGGTGGCTCCTGCCGGTGGCGGTGGCGCCCACCGTGGGCCACAACTGGCCCGTCTACACCCGCTTCCGCGGAGGAAGGGGCCTGGCCGCGGCCCTGGGCGCGCTCTTCGTCCTCGCCCCGGCGCAGATGGTGCCCGCCGCGGCCACCGGAGCGCTGGCCGCGCTCCTCACCCGCCGCATGCCCATGGTCGGCTACGTCGGCTTTCCCGTCGGCCTCGCCCTGCTCCTGGCGACCGCGCCGGCCTCCCAGGCGGTCAGCGCGCTGGCCGTCATGGTGGCCGTCCTGTTGCGCCAGCTGGGCTGGGGCCGGGGCCGCTCCCGGGGCGCCATGTTTCGCTGAGGGCGTCTTCCCCGGCCCCCCTCCCCATCCGCGCCTCGGGTGCGAAGAATATACATGGATGCCAGTCGCTGCCGGCCGGAGGTTCGAGGCTGCCGGCATGGAGGGCCTCCGAGGGATGCGGGACGCGGGCATGAAGCGGGGGGAGGGCATCGGAAGCCGCCTGGCCGGGGCCGGGGGCCGCCGGTGGCTGGCGGTCGGCGCCTTGCCGGCCTTTCTGGGCGCGATGGCGCTGGGCGTGGCCCTGGCCGCCACGGGCCTCGCCCGCTGGGCGACGGCACCCATGCTGGTCACCGAGCCGGTCCCCGCCGCGGTCGAACGGGTCCCGGTCCGGGTCACGCTCCCTCTCGGGCCGGCGGGCGTGGTCACCGTGCGGATCGAGCCGGAGCGGCCGCGCCACGTGGCGTCGGCCTCGCCTGCCCACACCGGCCCGGGGCAGCCTGCCGCTCCGGCCTCGCGCGGCGCGGACCTGCCCCCCGGCTCCTCCGGCCGCGAGGAGCCGGAGGCGCCGGAGAGCGAGGAGTGAGGTCGCCAGGCGCTCCCGGCCGCGGGGCAGCTCACCTGGGCCGGCGCGGGCGGCGGGCGGAGGGCAGAGCGCCGGAGGGACGCTAGGGCAGCTGGTAGGCGACGCCCAGCGTGCCCGGTCCGAGGTGGACGCCCGCGGTGGGGCTCACCTCCCAGAGGAAGGACTCCTCCACCCGCCAGGTGCGGCGCAACCGCTCCAGGAGCGCCGCGGCCTCCTCCTCGCAGAGCGCCTGGTCCACCACCAGGCGGAGCGGGTCCCCCGGATGCCACCCCAAGGCCTCCAGGTCGGCCTGCAGGAGGCGGAGGAGGAGCTCCACGCTCTCCTCCCGGGTGGGTGCCTGGGCCACGGGGTGCCAGCCGTCGGCGGCGACGCGGAGGACCGCGCGCGGGCCGTCCTCGCCCGGCTCCCCGGCAGCCTCTTCCGCCTGGCCGGCGCGGAGCCGGCCCCCGCGCGCCATGTGGCGCAGGGTCTGGGCGGTGAAGAGCATGCCGCTCCGACCCAGGAGCCGCTCCACCAGCGCCAGCACCTCTTCCTTCCCGGCGCCCTGCTGCGCGGCCCGCGCCGCCGCCAGGGCGCCCAGCCCCTGCGGCGCCAGCACCGTCCGGCTGTCGACCACGGTGATGTCCGCCTCCTCCAGCACCTCCCGGGCGGCCAGGGCGTTCCGATAGGTGACGCTCAGGCTCGGCCCGATGGAGAGGCAGACGACGCTCTCCGCCCGTTCCAGCGCGCGCTGGTAGGCCTCGAGGAAGTCCTCCCCCGAGGCGCCGGCGGTGCTGACCGTGCGCCCCTGCTGCAGCGCCCGGTAGACCTCCTGCGCGGGGAGGTCGTAGCGGTCGCGGTAGTCCTGGCCGTCGACGATGGTGTGGACCGGGGCGAGCTCGACGCCCGCTTCGCGCGCCAGGTCGCCGGGCAGGTCGCAGGCGCTGTCGCTGACGATGGCCACTTTCTGCATGGTGCTCCCCCTCTCGCCTTCCCGCTGGAACCCAGCTACCGCGGCCGGACCCCCGCTTCCTGCCGGCCGCCCGGGAGCGCAGGAAGCCCCTGGCCTCGGTGGAACACTCTCGACAGCTGGCCCGAAGGAGGGAGCGCCATGCCGGTCGCGCAGGAGGGAAAGGCCGGTGCACCCCGCCAGGTCCGCGCCCCGCGCGGGACGAGGCTGACGGCCAAGTCGTGGCAGACCGAGGCGCCTCTGCGCCTGCTGATGAACAACCTGGACCCCGAGGTGGCCGAGAAGCCGGAGGAGCTGATCGTCTACGGCGGCGCGGGGAAGGCGGCGCGCAGCTGGGAGGCCTTCGACGCCATCGTCGACGCGCTCGCGCACCTCGAGGAGGACGAGACGCTCCTCGTCCAGTCCGGGAAGCCGGTGGGCGTCTTCCGCACGCACCGCATGGCGCCCCGGGTGCTGATCGCCAACGCGCTCCTGGTGCCCGCCTGGGCGACCTGGGAGAACTTCTGGGAGCTGGAGCGGAAGGGCCTGACCATGTACGGCCAGATGACGGCCGGCTCCTGGATCTACATCGGTTCGCAGGGGATCATCCAGGGGACGTTCGAGACGCTGGCCGAGCTCGGCCGCCAGCACTTCGGCGGCGGCCTGGAGGGGCGGCTCGTCCTCACCGCGGGTCTGGGCGGGATGGGCGGCGCCCAGCCGCTGGCCATCACCATGAACGGCGGCGTCGGGCTGATCGTGGAGGTGGACCCGGCGCGGATCCGGCGGCGCCACGAGGGGAAGCTGGTCGACCGCTGGACGGCCTCCCTGGAGGAGGCGCTGGCCTGGGTGGAGGAGGCGCGCCGCGCGCGGCGGCCGCTCTCGGTGGCGCTCCTGGGGAACGCCGCCGAGGTGGAGCCGGAGCTGGCGCGGCGGGGCTTCCTGCCGGACGTGGTCACCGACCAGACCTCGGCCCACGACCCGCTCAACGGCTACGTCCCCGCGGGGCTCAGCCTGGAGGCGGCGGCGGGGCTGCGCCGGACGGATCCCGAGGAGTACGTCCGTCGCGCGCGGGCCTCCATGGCGGAGCAGATGCGCGCCATCCTCGACTTCAAGCGGCGCGGCGCGGTCGCCTTCGACTACGGCAACAACCTGCGCGAGCAGGCGACGCTGGGCGGCGTCCCGCGCGAGGAAGCCTACTCCTACCCCGGCTTCGTCC
>JASBVM010000050.1 GCA_029961055.1 Bacillota bacterium | reverse complement strand
GATCGCCTGCCGCGCGGCGGCGCCGTTCTGCTCCGGGTGGTCGAGCAGTACGTCGAGAGCCCAGCCGGTCCCCTGGATCTGGCCGGCGAGCAGCCGGTGGAAGCCCGCGAAGACCAGGAAGCGGCCGCCCTCGTCGAGCTGGAACGGGGGCAGCTCCGCGTCGGCCTCGAAGGGGTCGAGCGCGCCGTTCCACGCCGCGCGCAGCGCCTGCGCGTCTGCGAAGCTCCGCGCCCCCTTGTGAAGGGACGCCTTCCGCCGCCGGGCGGTTCCCTCCGGGCCTCGATCTCCCCGCGGGCCATTGGGCCAGGCCTGCTCCGACGCGCTCTCGAGTTCGGAAGCGGGTCCGCCGACGGAGCGGAGCCCGTGCGGAAGGAAGGTGAGGGGCGTCGCCCCCAGGCCGCGCACATGGCTCCGGAAGCTCGGCGAGTCCAGGCGGGCCTCCAGACGTCCTCACCCTCGGTCCGGTCCCGGTCGCTCGCCTCCACGGGAGGAAGCAGCCCCTTCACCTTCGACCGGCTCCAGCCGTCCGCCGCGCGGGGAGGGCGGCCCCGAGCGGCCGCTGCTCCCGCCTTCATCCGGACGGGCAGGAAGCCCCCCCGGTTCCCGTGGAATGCCTACCAGCAGACCTCCCCGGGGGTACCCGCCCCTGGAGCCCGGGACAGGGGGGATGGGCTTGCCGTTCCTGGCCGACCTCTTCGCCGTGCCGCTGGCCGGACAGCCGCTGGGGCGCTGGCTCCTGGCGCTGCTGCTGACCGTCGTCCTCGACGTCGCCCTGGTGCTGGTGCGCGACTGGGGCGCGCGCCTGCTGGAGGCCTGAGCTGGGCGCGAGGGCGGCGGACCACCTGGAGCACGCCTCGGAGGCGGGCCTGGCGGCCATGGCCCGGGCGGGGGCGGCGGCGGTCCTCCTGCCGGGCGCGACGCTCTACCTCGGCTCCGAGCCACCGCCGGCGCGACGGATGGTGGAGTTGGGGGTGGCGGTCGCGCTTGGAACCGACTCCAACCCGGGCACGAGCCCGATCGAGTCGCAGGCGGTGGCGATCGGCCTCGCCTGCACGCTCCTGCGCCTCACGCCCGGGGAGGCGCTGGTGGCGGCGACGCTCAACGCGGCGTGGGTGCTGGGGATCGAGGACCGCCTGGGCTCGCTGGAACCCGGGAAGGAAGCGGACCTCCTCCTCCTGGACGAACCCTCCCACCTGGCCATTCCCTACCGGCTCGGCTCCAACCTGGTGCGGGCGGTCTGGAAGCGGGGGCGTCGGGTGGCCTGAGCCCGCAAACGCCAACTCGACCCGAAGCCATGGCGGACGCTCGGCATGCTTCCGTTCTCCGTGATGCACAGGGGAGAGCAGGCGGGTCCTGGTCCGGTTCAAACCAGGCAGCAGGGTCGGACTCTTCCGATGGCGCGTCTCGAACGCGAGCTCTCGCGACTTCTGGAAAGGCGGCCGGTGGATCTGCTCACCATAGGCGACCTTCATCCGCCGATCAGGGAGAAGGTGTTGAAGGAGAAGCTCGTGATCTACTCGGAAGGGCGCTCCGGGTGAAGGAGCCGAGGGATGAGATCTGCCTCGCCGACATGGTCTCCGCGTGCGAGAAGATCCTACGGTGTGCCGAAGGACAGAGCCCGGTTTCGTTCGCGGAGGATGCCATGTTGCAGGACGCCGTTCTCCGAAACCTGACGGTCCTCGGGGAGTCGCCTCGGTCCAGGTCCCGATGCTGGCGGAGAGCGAGCAGCAGCTCCTGACGGCGGTCACGGGCGACCCTCCTTCGAAGCGGGTGGACCGCCTGACCGCGGACCGTTCGGCCGCGCCGGTCCTGTTCCGGCCCGTCGAGCAAGCGCAAGCGGGTGTGATCGTCGATGTCGTCGGAACTCCTCGCCGCCGTCCTGGCGGACGACCTGACGGGCGCCAACGCCACCGGTGTCCTTCTCTCCGGGCTGGGTCTGCGCGTGGCCGTGGAGCTGGAGAGGGGTCCGGGCGACCTGGACCGGGCCCCGGAAGCCCGGCCGGACGTCCTCGTGCTCCCCACCGAGAGCCGGCTCCTCCCGGCGGACCGGGCGCGGCGGGCGGTGGCACGCGCGGCCGGGCTGGCGCTGGCCGAGCGGCCGCGCCTCTTCGGCAAGCGCATCGACAGCACGCTCCGCGGCAACCTGGGCGCCGAGATCGACGCGGCCCTGGAAGCCTGGCAGGGAGCCTGGGAGGGAGCCGGCCGTCGGCCGCGGGCGCTGGTCGTGGCCGCCTATCCGGCCTCGGGGCGGACGGTCCGGGACGGCCTCCTCTACGTGCACGGCCGGCTTCTGGAGGAGACCGAGGTGGCGGTCGACCCGCGCACGCCGGTCCACCGGAGCGACGTGGCGGGGGTGATCGGCGAGCAGAGCCGGCGACCGGTGGCCCAGCTGAGGCTGGAGGCGATCCGCGGGGCCCGGGTGGAGACCCTGGCCGGCCGGCTGGAGCGCCTGGCCGGGCAGGCGGAGATCCTGGTGGCCGACGCCGAGACCGACGAGGAGATCGACCTCCTGGCGGAGGCGGTCCACCTCCTGGAGGAAGGGGGGAGCCCCTGCGGCCCCTTCCTCCTGGTCGATCCGGGGCCGGCCTTCGCCGCGCGGGTGCGCGTGGCGCTGGAGGCGGGGCGCCGCCGCGACCCGGTCCTGGTGGTGGCCGGCAGCGTCGCGCCCCTCGCCCTGGAACAGCTGGACGAGCTGGCCGCGCGCTTCGAGGCGCCCACCCTCCACTTCGACGCAGCCCGCTTCCTCGGGGAGCCGGAGGCCTGCGGCCGGCGCGCGGCCGGCGAGGTCGAGGGCGCGCTCCGGGCCGCGGCGGTCCGCCACGACCGGCTGCCCGTGGTCGTCGTGCGCACCGCCCGGCGGGAAGGCGACCGCCTCGACCTCGCGCCGGAGCAGGCCCTCCAGGTGACGCGCGGCCTGGGGGAGCTGGTCCGCCGCCTCGCCGGCGCGGCGCCGGTGGGCGGCCTGGTCCTCACCGGCGGCGAGGTGACCGCCGCCGTCTGCCGGGCGCTGGGCGCCCGCCGCCTGGAGCTGCTGGACGCGGTGGAGCCGCTGGCTGTCCACGCCCGGCTGGTGGGCGGCCTGGCGGACGGCCTCCCCCTCTGCACCAAGGGCGGCCTGGTGGGCGACCGGGCCAGCCTGGTCCGTTGCGTCCGTCATCTGGCCGGCTGCCCTTCGGCCCGGCGGCCAGGTGCGGGGCGCCGGGCCGGCGGCCGGACCCGGAGCGGGTGAAAAGAGAGGAGGGGCAGCCGGGATGAGTCCCGAGTCGCCGGGGAGCGGGAAGCTTCCGGTTCTCGCGCTGACCATGGGCGATCCGGCCGGCATCGGGCCGGAGATCTGCCTGGCGGCCGCAGCCGACGCGGAGGTCCGCGCCGTCGCCCGACCGCTGGTGGTGGGCGACCTGGGCGTGCTGGAACGCGCCCTGGTCGCCGTTCGCGGCCGCACCGTGCCCGCCGGCCTCCGGCTGCGGGCGGTGGACCGGCCGGGCGAGGCGTCGTTCGAACCCGGCACGGTGGAGGTGATCGACCTCGCCAACGTGCCGGCCGAGAGCTTCGAGTGGGGCGTCGTCCGCGCCGGCTTCGGCCGCGCCGCGTACGAGTACCTGGAGCGGGCCAGCCGCCTGGCCATGGCCGGCGAGGTGGACGCCGTGGTGACCGCGCCGATCCACAAGGAAGCCTGGCGCCTGGCCGGGATCCCGGCCGTCGGCCACACCGAGGCGCTCCAGATGCTGAGCGGCGCCGGCGAGAGCGTCACGCTGTTCGTCGTCCGGAACCTGCGCACGTTCTTCTACACACGCCACCTCCCGCTGGAGGAGGCGATCCACCGCATCCGGGAGGCGGGTCCGGGGGGGCTGGCACGCTTCCTGCGGACGGCGGACGCGCTCCTCCTGGGGCTCGGCATCGCGCCGCGCCGCATCGCCGTCGCCGGCCTCAACCCGCACGCCGGCGAGCACGGCCTCCTCGGCCGCGAGGAGCAGGAGGTGATCGGGCCCGCGGTCGCCCTGGCGCGCCAGGAAGGGGTCGACGCGCACGGCCCGGTCCCCGCCGACGCCGTCTACCACCAGGCGCTCCAGGGGCGCTGGGACGCGGTCGTCTCGCTCACCCACGACCAGGGGCACATCGCCACCAAGACGCTGGACTTCGAGCGGACCGTCAGCCTGACGCTGGGGCTGCCCTTCCTGCGCACCAGCGTCGACCACGGCACCGCCTTCGACATCGCCGGGAAGGGGGTGGCGAGCGCGGTCAGCATGAAGGAGGCGGCGCTGGTGGCGGCGCGCCAGCGTTCGGCCAAGGGGTAGCCGGGGCGGCGGATCCCTTCCTCGGGGAAGGCCGCCGCCTTGACGTTGTCCGCGAGCTCGCCCGCTCCGTGCAGGACCCCGGACAGGTCGGGTGCCCGAATTGTTTTGATCATCAATTAAAACGGTGCTACCATGCACCGAGGAAGAGGCGATGCCCCCTTGTCCGCGATGATCGAAGTCCGCGACCTCGTCAGGCGCTTCGGCGACCACGTCGCCGTCGACCGCATCAGCTTCCGGGTCGAGGCCGGCGAGGTCTTCGGCCTTCTCGGCCCCAACGGGGCCGGCAAGACGACCACCATCCGCATCCTGACCACGCTGCTCGAACCGACGTCGGGGACGGTCCGGGTGGGCGGATACGACGTGGTCCGCGACGGGGCGCAGGTCCGCCGCCTGCTGGGTTACGTCGGCCAGACACTCTCCGCCGACCCGACCCTGACCGGTTACGAGAACCTGCTCATCACCGCCAAGCTGCTCGGCCTGCCGGGGCGCGAACGGGCGCGGCGCATCGGGGAGCTGCTCCACCTCCTCCGCCTGGAGGAGGCGGCCGGGGAGCCGGTCCGCAACTACTCGGGGGGCATGGTCCGCCGCCTGGAGGTGGGCCAGGCGATCCTCCACCGCCCGCGCCTGCTGGTCCTGGACGAGCCGACGGTCGGCCTCGACCCGACCGGGCGCCACGCGGTCTGGTCGGCGCTGGAGGAGCTGCGCCGCGACTCCGGCATGACCATCCTGGTCACCACCCACTACATGGAGGAAGCGGAGCAGTACGCCGGCCGGATCGCCATCATGAACCACGGCCGGATCGCCCGCATCGGCACCGCAGCCGAGCTGAAGGCCTCCATCGGCCGGCCCGAGGCCAGCCTGGAAGAGGTCTTCACCGAGGTGACCGGCGACACCCTGGAATCGGGAGGAAGCTATCGTGAACTCCGGCAACTGGAGCGCCGCGTCCGGCGCTTCCACTGAGCTCCGCGCCGCCGCCTCCTCGCCCGGACGGCCGGAGCCGCAGCCGCAGGACAGGCCGCTCCACCCCCTGGCGGAGGGCCTGCTCGGGTACCTGCGCGGCAGCTGGGTGGTGGCCGAGCTGGAGGTGCGCAAACTCCGCCACGACCCGACGGAGCTCCTCACCCGCGCCGTCCAGCCCGCCCTCTGGCTGCTGGTCTTCGGCCAGGCCATGGGCCGGCTCCGCGCCATCCCCACCGGCCGCCTCGACTACCTGACGTTCATGACGCCGGGGATCCTCGCCCAGTCGGTCATGTTCATCTCGATCTTCTACGGCCTGGCCGTCATCTGGGACCGGGACGCCGGCATCCTGCAGAAGTTCCTCGTCCTGCCCATCCCCCGGGGAAGCTTCGTCACCGGCCGCGGGCTGGGCGCCGCCGTCCGCTCCCTCAGCCAGGCGGTGGTCATCCTGATCCTCGCCCTTCTCCTCCGCGTCCAGCTGCACTGGAGCCTGGTGGGGATCCTGGCGAGCCTGGCCACGGTCGTCCTCGGTGCCGCCTTCTTCTCCACCCTCTCCATGCTGATCGCCATCCTGGTCAAGACGCGCGAGCGCTTCATGGGCATCGGCCAGGTGATCACCATGCCGCTCTTCTTCGCCTCCAACGCCATCTACCCGCTGGCCATCATGCCCGCCTGGCTGCAGGTGGTCTCCCGCGTCAACCCGCTCAGCGCCGTGGTCGACCTGCTGCGCGGCTACCTGGTCTACGGCGGCACGCCCAACGCCCTGGCCGACTGGGGCTGGCTGCTGGCGGCGGTGGTGATCGCCCAGGTGATCGCCGCCCGGACCTATCACCGCTTGGCTTCCTGACGGTCGCGGCGGCGCGGAATCGCGGCCCGGACGCGCCGGGCGCCGCCCTGGGCGATCCTGGCACTCGTCCCGTCTCTCTCCCTGGTGGGCGCCGGCTCCGCAGCTGGCCGGATGACGCCTGGTCCCGTCGCCGTCAACTTCCTCGTCGCCGCGATGACGGCGGTCCTGCCGGCGGCCGTCCTCCGGGACGCCGGGCGTCGGAGTCCTGATCCGGCCTCGGGCTCAGGCTCCGTAGCCGCCGGCGCCCGCTTCCGGCCTTCGCAGCGGGCGCAGTAGACCACCCGGATCCGGCGGCGCCGGCCGTCCCGGCGACGCGGGGAGCGGCTGGACGACCGGGTTGCGGCCCCCCCTCTCCGCGGGATGCGGAGCCGCGGTCATCTCCCAGAGCCGCTTCCGCACGACGGGGTCTTCGTTGAGCGCGTCCAGGTTGCGCCAGAAGAGATCGGCCGGCCACGGGTTGGGGCCCAGGCGCGGGTTAAAGATCCAGCCCGCGAACTCGAAGACCTGTTCGCTCTCCCGGGCCACCGGTGCACGTTGCGCGGGGAGGAGGAGAGGGCCGGGCACGGCGCGGATCTCCCAACGGATGCCTTGGCCGTCCGCCTCGATCTGGAAGAGACGGATCAGCTCGGGCGTGCTCAGCCCCGGAACCGGGGGATGGGCCCAGATCTCACGCTGCAGGCGGCTCAGCCTCCCGAGGTCGACCACGATCCCCACCCCTGTCGGGCGGGCCTTGCGAGAAGCCCGCCCCGCCTGCCGGAGGCCCCGGGTCGCCGGCGCGGTCGACAGTCGACGGGTGGCCCCGGGGCTTCCGACGCCGCTGAACGTATCTCATGCGGTCGCCGCGAGCCATCCGGCGCCCGCCCGAGGGTGCGGACGCGGCCGCCGAGGGCGCGGGAGGCCGAGA
>JASBVM010000049.1 GCA_029961055.1 Bacillota bacterium | reverse complement strand
CCGGTGATCGCCTACGCGGGCTCGGTGGGCGCCGAGCCGGGCGCCGCCGAGGGAGGCGGCGCCGCCTCCGTCCTCGCGGCCTCGCCGACCTCCGCCCAGATGGAGTTCCGGTGCGTCTCGCGCACGAAGAAGGCTCCGACCAGGAAGGTGACGGCGGCCACGCTCATGGGGTAGAGGAGGCCGGCGTAGATGTTCCCGGTCACGGTCACGATGTAGGTGGAGATGAACGGGACGAGGCCGCCGAAGACCCCGTTGCCGATGTGGTAGGGCAGCGAGAGGGAGGTGTACCGGATCCTGGCCGGGAAGAACTCGACCAGGAAGGCGGCGATGGGCCCGTAGACCATGGTGACGTAGATCACCTGCACGAAGACCAGCGCGGTCAGCACCGCCGGGTGGTCGGCGAAGGCGTGCATCGCCCGGTAGATGGGCAGGTAGGTGAGGACGGCCAGGAGCATCCCGGTCAGCATCACCCGCTTCCGCCCCACGCGGTCGGAGAGGGAGCCGAAGACCACGAAGAAGGGGGCGGCCAGCGCCAGCGCCACCGCCAGCACCACGTTGACGGTGACGAAGGGGACCTTGAGCACGTTGATCAGGAAGGTCTGGGCGTAGAACTGGCCGGTGTACCAGACCACGCCCTGGCCTGCGGTGGCGCCGAAGAGCGCCAGCAGCATCAGCCCGACGTTCCGCCGGTCCCCCAGCGTCTCCGAGAGCGGCGCCTTCGACGATCGGCCCGCCTCCTTCAGCCGGCTGAAGAGCGGCGACTCCTTCAGGCTCATCCGGATCCAGAGCGAGAGCCCCACCAGCACCACGGAGAGGAGGAAGGGAAGCCGCCAGCCCCAGGCGGTGAAGGCTTCCTCGCCCAGGGAGAGGCGCGCCGCCAGGATGACCAGCAGGGAGACGAAGAAGCCCGCCGTGGCCGTGATCTGGATGAAGCTGGTGTAGTAGCCCCGACGACCGTCGGGGACGTGTTCGGCCACGTAGATGGCGGCTCCGCCGTACTCGCCGCCCAGCGCCAGGCCCTGCAGGAGGCGCAGGGCCACCAGCAGGACGGGCGCCCAGATGCCGATGCTCTCATAGGTGGGCACCAGCCCGATGGCCGTGGTGGCGCCCCCCATGATGGTCAGCGTGATCAGGAAGGCGACCTTCCTCCCCACCAGATCGCCGACGCGACCGAAGACCGCAGCCCCGAAAGGCCGCACGACGAAGCCGGTGGCGAAGGTGGCCAGGGTGGCCAGGAGCGCCGCCGTCGGGTGCCCCGGCGGGTAGAACTTGCTCGAGATGATCGAGGCCAGGCTGCCGAAGATGTAGAAGTCGTACCACTCGATCACCGTCCCCGCGGCCGAGCCGGTGATCACCCGCCAGATGGACGTCTCCCGCGGTTGCCGTTCCGCCAGCGCGATCCCACCGCTCACATCGCTCCCCTCCTTGCGACGCGGCCCGACTCGGAAAGGCAGCCGCTCGGCCCATTGTCGCAGGAGGGCCTCCTGCCGACGCAAGATATCGTCGCCCAACGGCCGCGAGCGACGGTTGAACGTCGACGGAGGGGCGATGAACCGCGGCTCAGCGTGCGCGGCGGCCGCTCATCCCAGCCGCCGCTGCCGGGGATCCAGCAGGTCCCGCAACCCGTCGCCCACCAGGTTGATCGCCAGCACCGTCACGAAGATGGCCAGCCCCGGGTAGGTGGCCAGCCAGGGGGCCACCGTCAGGTAGCCCTGGGCGGTGTGCAGCATCGAGCCCCAGCTGGGCGTGGGCGGCTGCGTGCCCAGGCCCAGGTAGCTGAGGCTGGCCTCGGCGATCACGGCCGAGGCGACGCCCAGGGAGGCCTGAACCAGCAAGGGGCTGAGGACGTTCGGCAGGATGTGCCGGAAGAGCTGGCGCCACGCGCCGGCGCCCAGCGCCCGGCTGGCCTCGACGTACTCGCGCTCCCGCTCGGCCAGCAC
This sequence comes from Bacillota bacterium, assembly GCA_029961055.1. Taxonomy (NCBI): domain Bacteria; kingdom Bacillati; phylum Bacillota; species Bacillota bacterium. The sequence goes on along the minus strand of JASBVM010000049.1, from coordinate 58,108 downwards.
CTGGCCGCGGACGAGGCGGACATAGGTGGGGACCATGCTGACGCCGATGGCCAGCATGGCGTTGGTCAGGCTCGGACCCAGCACGGCGGCGATGGCCAGCGCCAGGATGAGGGAGGGGAAGGCGAGCATGGCGTCGGTCAGCCGCCCGATCACCGCCTCGTCCCAGAAGCCCCCGGCGAAGCCGGCGAAGAGCCCCAGGGGCAGGCCGATCAGGACCGCCAGCCCGACCGAGAGGATCCCCGCCTCGAGCGAGATCCGCGCCCCGTACAGGAGCCGCGACAGCTCGTCGCGGCCCAGCTCGTCGGTGCCCAGCGGGTGGGCCGGCGAGGGCGGCCGGAGGAGCGCCCCGTAATCCTGGCGGAACGGGTCGTGCGGGGCGAGCCAGGGGGCGAAGAGCGCCACCACCACCAGAAGGAAGACCACCACCGCCCCGAAGAGCGCCAGGCGGTTCCGGGCCAGGCGCCGCACCCAGGTCCGCGCTCCCCGGCGCCCCGGCACCGGCGCGCCCTCCGTCGCGGTGTCGCCGGTGCCTGCCGGCCCCTGCCCCACCGTTTCCGCCAGCACTCGCCGAGGCTCCGGTTCCATCACGCCCGCGCCCCCTTCCCGCCCGGCTGGATCCGCGGATCCAGCACCGTGTAGAGCAGGTCGACCACGAGGTTGACGCCGATCACCAGCAGCGCCGAGACCAGCACCGCGCCCTGCAGCGTGACGAAGTCGCGGTTGAGGATGCTGTCCACGATCAGCCGGCCGAAGCCCGGGATGACGAAGATGGTCTCCGTGATCACCAGACCGCCCAGGAGCCCCGCCAGCTGGAGACCGCTGGTGGTCAGCACCGGGATCAGCGCGTTCCGCGTGGCGTGGCGCAAGATGACGCCGGCGGGGGAGAGCCCCTTGGCCCACGCGGTGCGGACGTACTCCTGGCCGAGCACGTCCAGCAGGCTGGAGCGCATCATGCGCATGGTGACGGCCGTCTCCCGCAGCCCGGTGACCACGATGGGGAGGAGCATGGTCTTCAGGTTCTGGCCGGGATCCTGGAGGAACGGGACGTAGCCCGAGGCCGGCAGCCAGCGCAGGCGGACGGCGAAGGCGAGGATGAGGAGGAGGCCGAGCCAGAACTGGGGCAGCGAGAGGCCCGCCAGGGAGAGGAAGGTGCCCGCCGCGTCGCTCCAGCTCCCCCGCCGCGTCGCCGCCACGATGCCGGCCGGTATGGCCACCAGCGTGGCCAGGAGGAGCGCGCCCACGGCCAGCTCCACCGTGGCCGGAAGGCGCTGCGCGATCAGGAGGCTGACCGGCGTCCCGTCCACCAGCGACCGCCCCAGGTCGCCGTGCAGCACCCGCACCAGCCAGTGCAGGTACTGCTCCGGCAGGGGCCGGTCGAGCCCCAGGCGGTGGTCGAAGGCGCGGACCGCCTCGGGCGTCGCCTCAGGGCCCAGGATGGTCCGCCCCGGATCACCGGGGATCAGGTGGATCAGGCTGAAGACCATGAGGCTGACCAGGAAGAGGACCGGTACCGCCAGCATCAACCGCCTCAGAAGCTGCTTCCACATGGTCGATCCCCCAAGGGCGGGCGGCCGGCGACTCCGCCCGGCGGGCGCAGCCGCCGGCCCTCGCCTCTCCGGCCCCGGCCTACTTGCTCAGGTCGGCGGTCCGGATGATCCCGTCCGGAACGTTGACCAAGCCCTGCACCCGGGCGCTGTACGCCTTCACGTTCTTCGGGAAGTACAGGTAGACGTAGGGAACGTCCTGATGCTCGATCTCCATCACCTGCCGGTAGAGGTCGACGCGCTGCGACATGGCGCCGACCGCCCGCGCCTGGTCGAGCAGCCGGTCCACCTGGGGGTTCGAGTAGCCGGAGTTGTTGAGCGAACCGCCGGTGTGGAGCCAGGCGTAGATGTTCCCGTCCGGGTCGGGCCGGCCGCTCCAGCCCAGGGCGCTCGCCTGGAAGTTGTGCTTGTCCGAGTCGTCCAGCAGCGTGCCGAACTCCACCTGCTGGATGTTCATCGTGATGCCGGCCTGGGCGAGCATGCTCTTCAGGACCTGAGCCACCTGCTGGTTGACCGGGGAGGCTGCGGTCTTCAGGGTGAAGCTGAACCCGTCGGGGTGCCCGCCCTTGGCCAGCAGCTCCTTCACCTTGGCCAGGTCGACGCCGGGGACCGAGCCGGAGGCCGCCGCCGCGGGCGTGCCCGCCGGGAAGGGCCCGTAGCCCGGGTCGGCCGTGGCGCCGAACACCACCTTGACGAGAGCCGCCCGATCGATGGCCAGGTCGACCGCGCGCCTCAGGTAGACGTTGTTGAAGGGCGGCTGGTTCACGTTCAAGAAGATCCCCTGGAAGCCGAGCCCGGGCCCGATGTCGACACGGAAGCCGGAGTCGGACTGGAGGTCGCCCACCGACTGGGCCGGCACCGTGTCGATGAGGTCCAGCTGGCCCGCCTTCAGGTTGACCACCTTGACGTTGTCGTCCGTGACGACCTTCCAGATCAGCTTCTCGGCCTTGGGCCTCCCCTTCCGCCAATAGTTCGGGTTCCGGACCAGCACGATCTGGTCGCCCTTGATGCGGCTCTCGAACAGGAAGGGACCGGTGCCCACCGGATGCTGCCCGAAGTTGGCCCCTTCCTTCTCGATGGCCGAGGGCGAGCCCATCATCCCCGCCCGGTCGGTCAGCGTATAGAGGAGCGGGCTGAAGGGCTCCTTCAGCACGATCCGGACGGTGTACGGATCCACCTTCTGCACGTCCTGGACGAAGGAGAGCTCCGACCGCCGCGCCGACTCCGGGCCCATGTACCGCTTCAGGTTGAAGACCACCGCGTCGGCGTCGAAGGGGGTCCCGTCGGTGAAACGGATCCCCTGCCGCAGCCGGATGGTATACGTCTTCCCGTCGGCCGACACCTCGGGAAGGCTGGCCGCCAGCACGGGCACCACCCGGAGCTGGGCGTCCACGTCGTACAGCTTGTCGAAGATGGAGTTCTGCACGTACCGGTCGACCAGCGCCGTCGAACCCGACGGATCCAGGTTGGGCGGATCGGCGTTGATGCCGATGGTGATCGTCCCCCCGCCGCCCGAGGAAGTCCCGCCGGCGCCGGCCGCCGCCCCGTTCCCCGCGCTCCCCGTCGCGCCGCCGCTGCCGCCCCCGCCGCAGCCGGCCAGGAGCAGGGCCGCCACAACCAGCCCCAGCGCGGCCGTCCTACCCCATCGCGGTCTCATCCGCTTCCACCCCTTCCTCTCGCGTTCGCCCTCTCGACACCGCGCCGGTCCTCCGCCACCCGTCGGCGCTCCGCCAGCCCAAGGCGCGGCTCAGCTCCTCCGCCGCCTGGCGCACGTAGACGCCCGCCGCCGCCATCGCCTCGCCGGCGAGCCGGTCCGCCGGCCCGGTGACGCTGACCGCACCGACCACGGCACCGCCGGGGCCGAAGACGGGCGCACCGCAGGCGCTCACCCCCGGCTCCACCTCCGAGGAGCTGAACGCCACGCCGGTGCGGCGGATCTCGGCCAGGTGCGCCCGCATCGCCCCCGCTTCGGTGATGGAGCGGGGACCCCGTGGCACGAAGAAGGGCGAGGCGAGGTACTCCTCGATCTCCGCGTCGCCGAGGAAGGCCAGGATCGGCTTGTTGGAGGCGCCGGCGTGGAGCGAGGCGTAGCGCCCCACCGTCGCGGCGACGCGGATGGAGGAGCGGGGCGCCTCCGCCGTCGCCACGCAGACCGACCGCCAGCCGGCGCGGAGCATGAGGACGGCCGTCTCGCCGGTCTGCCCCGCCAGCCGTTCCAGAACGGGGCGCGCCGCCTCCACCACGTTCAGCCGGCGCGCCGCCACCCGGCCTCCGGAGATGAACGCGGGGCCCAGCCGGTAGCGCCTGGTCAGCGGGTCCTGGACCACGTAGCCGTGCGCCCGGAAGGTGGCCATCACCTTGGAGACGGTCGCCTTGCTCATGCCGGTGGCGAGCGCGAGCTCGCGCACGCCCCACTCGTCCTGGCGCGCCGTGAACTGCTCGAGCAGCTGGAGCGCCCGGGCCAGCGATCCGATCGGCGGAGTGGCCGAGGAAGACACCCCCCTGCGGACCTCGTCTCCTATGCAGAAACCGAGTTCCGTAGAGTTAGACGGCTTGTTCGACGGTGGTCGTCCGAGTCCTTCTCGGAGGGAAAGGGAATCGGAGGGAGAGGGGGACAAACCGGCGGAAGGAGGCGGGGACGGGGCTCCCGGTTACGTGTCTTTGTCGGAGGGGGTGGGGGCTCCCTCGCCGGCCGCCGCCGCGGCTTGCACGGCCCGCCGGTGCTGCCAGCTCTCCAGCGAGCGGCGGACGTGAAGCCGGGTCAGCTCCTCCGCCAGGTCGGCGTCGCGGTCACGGATGGCGGCCACGATGGCACGGTGCTCCCGGTGCGCCTGGCGAAGACGGCAATCGTCCCGGTAACCGGTCCGGGTGAAGCTCTCGATATAGTCGCGCAGGGCGGCCAGGGCCTGTTCCAGGCGCGCGCTGTGCGCCATCCGGTAGAGCTGCAGGGTGATCGCCACGTTCTGCGTGGCGGCGGCGTCCACATCCCCCTGCTCCACGGCCGTCTCCGCCTCTTCCAGGAGCCGCTCCAGTTCCGCCTGCTCGTCGGGGGTGTGCCGCTCCGCCGCGAGCCGGGCGGCCAGCCCCTCCAGGAGCTCGCGCATGAGGTAGAGGTCGCGGACCGACTGCTCGTCGAAGCCGCTGACCACCACGCCCCGCCGGGGCTCGTAGACGAGGAGCCCTTCCCGCTCCAGGCGCCGCAGGGCCTCGCGCACCGGCGTGCGGCTCACCCCCAGCTGCTCGGCCAGCTCGCGCTCCACCAGGTGGGTGCCCTTCGGCGCCCGGCCGTCCAGGATGGCCGCGCGGATCGCCTTGGAGACCTCGTCCACCACCACCGGGAACCGGTCCGACTCGAGTCGCGGAAGGTTCATCCGCTTCGCTTCCTCCTCCATGGTGTTTGCGACCGCCTGGCCGGACATGCGCGGAGCCGGCACCGCGGCCGGCTCCGCCTCCGTTTCGCCCGCCTCCGCCCGGCCCCCTGGGGTCGATCAGGCGACCCGGCGGCCCCGGATGACGCGCAGTGCAGGCCGGCCCTGCCCTGTCCGGGCGGTGCGTGCCGTTTCCGAGCGCGCCTGGAGGGCGCAGGCCCCGACGAACAGCGCGAAGCCCAGCACGGCGATCAGCTCCGCCGTCACCACCGTCCCCTCACCCCCGACCTGATCGAGTGCGGTTTTTTGACCGATCCCGGTGGTTTTTGAGCCGATCCCGGCGCGGGCGCTGCGCCGCCGGCGTCGACGCCCACGCCCACAGTGTAAATCCGTAGAGGGCGTGGCGGAAGGGGTGGGCGGTATACCAAATGCCGAAAAAGTGATCTCGTGAACTTGGCGCGCGAGCCAGAAGACCTTCCGCACGCCCGTCACCACCGGCCTTCAAGCCCCACCCTTCATGAATCCGCAGCGATACGGTCGGGATTTGATGCAAAAGCACGATTGACGTGCATTTCACGTGTCATAAACGGAAATCGCCCGTTGACAAAAGGAGCGATGCCCGCTAGGTTGGCGTCAGAGTTACGGTATGCGGCATACCATCAGCAGGGGCGCGGCATTCCCGGGCTCCGCCGCGCGAGGGGAGGTTCGACCATCCGTCGGGTGCCGCATCGGCGGTCCGCCGCGCGGAACGCGATGCGGTCCATGGGGGGGAGGATGGGCCATGAGCTCCGCCGAGACGGCTTCACCTTCCGCGGCCACTCGCGTCGTCAACCGCTGGTGGCAGCTGGTGGCCGGCGTCGTCGCCATGATGGCGATCGCCAACCTTCAATACGCCTGGACGCTCTTCACCACGCCGCTCCAATCCGCCTTGCACGTCTCACTGGCGGCCGTCCAGGTGGCGTTTACGCTTTTCGTCCTCTTCGAGACGTGGCTGGAGCCCGTCGAAGGCTACCTGGCCGACCGGCTTGGCATGCGGATCGTGGTGATGGCCGGGGGTCTCCTGGCGGGCGTCAGCTGGGTGGGCTCCGGGCTGGCGCACAGCCTCTGGGCGCTCTACTTCTGGTACTCGTTGGGTGGCATCGGCGCTGGCGCGGTCTACGGGGCGGCCATGGGCAACGCGCTCAAATGGTTCCCCGACCACCGCGGCCTGGCCGCCGGCGCCACGGCCGGGGGCTACGGCATCGGCACCGCCTTCACCGTCGCCCCCATCGCGGCCATGATCGAATCGAGCGGCTACCAACAGGCGTTCATCGTCTGGGGCATCGTCCAGGGGCTGGTCACCATGGCCGCGGGTTACTTCATCGTCCAGCCGCCGAAGGGATGGATGCCGCCCGGATGGGCGGCGAGGGAGGCCACCCACGCCCTGCGGGTGACCACCTCCAAGCTGGACCTGACGCCCGGGCAGGTGATCCGCCAGGGCTCCTTCTGGGTGCTCTACCTCATGATGACCCTGATGGCCTTCAGCGGGCTCGTCGTCACCGCCCAACTGGAGCCGATCGCCAAGTTCTACCACGTCGACAAGGTGGTCGTCGCCTTCGGCATGACGGCGCTGGTCCTGGCGGTCCAGCTGGACCGGATCCTCAACGGGATCACCCGGCCCTTCTGGGGCTGGATCTCGGACCACATCGGCCGGGAGAACACCATGTTCATCGCCTTCTCCATCCAGGCGCTGACCATCCTGGCTCTCCTGCAGCTGATCCACCACCCGGTCTGGTTCATCGTCCTCTCGGGGCTGGCGTTCTTCTCCTGGGGCGAGATCTTCTCGCTCTTCCCGGCGGCGGTGGGCGACCTCTACGGTCGGACCTGGGCGACCGCCAACTACGGGATCATGTACACGGCCAAGGGCGTCGCCTCCATCCTGGCCGGCCCCGTCGCCGCCCTGGCGGCGGTGCAGAGCGGCTCATGGGTGGGCGTCTTCTGGGCCATGGTCTTGGCCAGCGCGCTGGACGCCATCCTGGCCCTGGTCTGGCTGAAGCCGCTGGCGCGGCGGACCGCCGAGCGGGCGCGGCAGATGGCGGAGTCGGTGGCGCCGGCCGCCGGCCACGCGGTGTCGGAGTAGGGACGGGGAGCCGTCACGGGCAGGGGCTGGCCGCCCGGCCGTCGCCGGGGGCGGAGCGCGGTGGCCAGCCCTCGAGCGACAGCTCCACCCTTCGGGAAGGTTTCTTCGATGGTATGCCGTATACCGTCAAGTGGGCCGATCCAGGCCGGCTGAAAGGGGGAAGGCGCGTTGGCGAGCGGTTCGGTCGATATCACCTACCGGGGCATCTTCCAGAAGATCCTGGCGGGGAACATCGTCAAGACGCTGGTCAAGGCATCGCGGCACTCGGGCAAGATCGGCGGCACCATCTCGCGCTACTCGGACTCGCCCGAGCGGAACGGCATCCCCGCCAAACAGTTCGCGGTCATCGCCGAGTCCGAAGACGAGCTCCACGTCCAGATGGCCAAGTACGAGCCGGACAACGTCCGCCTGATCGCGGCGCTGGACGACACGCTGGCCAAGGGGCACGAGTCCTGGGCCTGGTACGGCATCCGCCCGATCCACCTGGGCCTGGCGGAGGGCGGCGCGCTGCTGGTCGTCTCCGACCATGAGCGGAGCAAGCTGCTGGAGTTCATCCCGCAGCTCCCCTTCGACTGGCGCCTGGGGATCCTGCCGGGACAGAAGTCCTTCTCCGGCCTCTGGGTCTACCACGACGACGGCACCGAGTTCCGCGTCCTGGGGGCCATCGCCCACCTGATCCCGGAGGTCGTCCGCCTCGAGGACCTGGAGAAGGAGGTCGCCAAGGGCCCCAAGGCCGAGCAGCACCTCGAGGGGCTGCGCCAAGGCTACCGCGAGGTGCAGGTCAGCACCGTGCCCGCCGGCGTCGGCGCGCCCTACACCTACGAGCCGGTCCGGCTGCCCGAGTGGAACGAGATGGCGGAGGCGATCATCGTCCCGGCGGCGCCCCGCGGCGGGCGGCAGGAGGCCTTCAAGAAGTTCACCACCCGCTCCGAGCGGCCGGTGATCAACTTTGATGCCTGCACCCAGTGCAAGCAGTGCTTCATGGAGTGCCCCGACTCGGTCTTCGAGCTGACGCCCGAGGGCACCTACCGGGTCGAGTACGAGGCCTGCTGCGGCTGCGGCATCTGCGCCGAGGTCTGCCCGGTCGACGACTGCATCGTCATGGTCGACGAGCTGGCCTTCGACGACAACCACGACCTGTACGCGGACTGGAAAGCCGACAAAGCCGCCTACGCGAGGTTCTTCCAGACGCTCCTCGACACCCAGCGGGTGACCGCCCGCTCCAGCCGGAGGAAGGTGACCGCCTGATGGCTGTGACAGAGGCTTCCAAGCGATTCGCGCAGCACGAGGAACTGATCACCGGCACCGAGGCGGTGGCGCAGGCGCTCCGCCTGGCCGACGTGGACGTGATGGCCGGCTATCCCATCCGTCCCTACGACAGCGTGATGAGCGCCGTCGCCAAGATGATCGCCAACGGCCAGATGGACGCCGACTTCATCATCGCCGAGAGCGAGCACTCGCAGTTCGAGATCGTCAAGCACGCTTCGGCCACCGGGGCGCGGGTCTTCGTCGGCTCCTCCGGCGTCGGCTGGATGTACGCCATGGAGGCCATCGTGGTGACGGCCGCGCTCCGGCTGCCGGTGGTGGCGCTGGTCGGCAACCGGGCGCTGGACGACCCGGGCGCCTTCGGCGTGGAGCACAACGACGCGCTGGCGGTGCGGGACGCGGGCTGGCTCCTCTACTGGGTGGCGGAGGGGCAGGAGGCGCTGGACACCACCTTCCTCGCCTACCGGGTGGCGGAGGATGCGCGCGTCTCGCTCCCCTGCGCGCTCTCCATGGACGGCGCCTTCCTGACGCACTCGCAGCACCTGGTGATGGTGCCGGAGAAGGATCTGGTCGAGGCCTTCCTTCCTCCGTACGACCTGAAGAAGCGGCGCTTCCACCCCGACAACCCCATCTCCATCGCCCCCCAGTACAACGAGGACTGGGTGATGGAGACGCGCAAGCAGTCGGACGCCGCCATGCGCCGGGCGCGCGGCGTCATCGCCGAGGCGTACGAGGAGCTGAGGCGGCTGACCGGCCGGGGCGACCCGAACCCCTTCGTCGAGACCTACCGGATCGAGGACGCCGACTACGTGCTGATCGGGATGGGGACGGTGGCCATGCCGATCAAGGTGGCGGTGGACCAGATGCGGGAGCGGGGGAAGCGGGTGGGCTTCCTGCGCATCAAGTGGTTCCGGCCCTTCCCGGACGAGGAGCTGCGGCACTTCCTGCACGGCCGGAAGGGGGTGGGAGTGGTCGATCGCGACTACTCGTACGGTTCCACGCGGCATGGCGGCGCGGTCTACAACGAGGTGCGCAGCGCGCTCTACGACCTTGCGGACCGGCCGCCGGTGATCGGCTTTATCGCGGGCCTCGGAGGCCGTGAGGTCTCGGTGGAGGACGTCTTCCGGATCCAGGAGCAGCTGGAGAGGTCGGCCGCCGGCGACCTCCTGGCCGAGAGCGCCCACTGGATCGGCGTCCGTGGCCCTGTGGAATAGCGGCTCGCGGCGACGCGAACCGCCGGGCGAAGGCGATCTCGCCAGGAGGTGGAAGCGGAGATGGCGATCACGGAGGCGCGGCCCGCGGGGCGGCCGGATCTGGCCCCCATCCGGACGATCCGAGACGTTCCGGTCGAGGAGTTCTACACCTCGGGCCATCGCACGTGCCAGGGCTGCCACTCGGCCCTGCTGATGAAGTACCTCGCCAAGGCGGCCGGTCCGAGGACGGTCACCATCGGCGCCACGGGCTGCATGTACGTGGCCAACACCAGCTACTACGCCACGCCCTGGGTGATCCCCTGGATGCACACCCAGCTGGGCGCCACCGGGGCCGCCGTCATCGGGGCGGCGGCGGGCTACGCGGTGCAGCAGCGGAAAGGGAAGCTTCCTGAGGAGCCGATCAACGTGATCGGCATCGCCGGCGACGGCGGCGGTGCGGACATGGGGCTGTCGGCCATCTCGGCCGCCCTGCAGCACACCCAGTACAACGCGCTGATCATCCTCTACGACAACGAGTCCTACGCCAACACCGACATCCAGGCGTCGGGAAGCACCCCCTGGGGCGCGGTCACCGCCTTCACCCCCTCGGGGACGGTCAGGCGCATCACCCAGGACCGCTGGAAGAAGAACACGCCGGCCATGCTGGTGGCCGGCCACCCGGAGGCGCGCTACATCGGCTCGGCCAGCGCCGCCTTCGGCGTCGACGTGATGAACAAGATCCGGACCGCGCTCCGGGTGGGCGGGCCCACCTACCTGCACGTGCACGACGCCTGCCCGAAGGGCTGGGATTTCGACCCCCGCTACTCGCGGGAGCTCGGGCAGCTGGCGGTGGAGTGCGGCGTCGTCCCGCTCTGGGAGGTCGTCGAGGGCGAGCTGCGCTACAACGGCATCACCAGGCAGATCGTGGAGGGCCGTCGCAAGCGGAAGCCGGTGCGCGAGTACCTGATGCGGCAGGGGCGCTTCGCGCACTTCACGGAGGACGACATCGAGTACTTCCAGTCCAAGGTCGACGAGATGTGGGAGAAGTGGATCCTGCCGGGCTTCCTGCCGGTCGCGGCGCTCCCCGAGGGGCTGCCGCGGCCCGGCCGGAAGCTGGCGGCGCCCGCTGACGGCGCGGTCGACGAGGGGGCGGCCGGCGAGGGCGCCGGCGAGGCCGCCCCGTAGGCGGCGAGCCGAGCCGGAGGACGAGGGCGGCGAGCGGGCTGGGAGGCAGGTGGTGTGGGCGGCCGGAGGCGGCCGCCCGCGCCGCTTTTCGGCCGCGTGCTAGACTGGGTCGCGTGAGGCGAACTGGGTGAACGTCTTTCGGCCGCTCTTCCCCTTCCTGAGACGCGAACGGTGGCATTACGTCCTGGGCGTGCTCGCGCTGGTGATGACCGATACGCTCGGTCTGGTGGAGCCGACGCTGATCGGGCGGGCCACGGACGCCATCGTCCGCCTGCACGGCGGCGCCGCCGGCGGCGCCCGGGCAGGGCCGGTCATGACCGAGGTCTACCGCTACGTGGCGCTGATCGCCGGCCTGGCGGTCGTGACGGCGCTCTTCCGCTACGTCTGGCGGCAGCAGGTCCAGGGCGCCTCCCGGCGCCTGGACTACGCGCTGCGGGATCTGCTCTTCCGGCACTTCCAGCGCATGGGGCCGCGCTTCTACGCCGAGCACCGGACGGGCGACCTGATGGCGCTGGCGACCAACGACGTGCAGGCGGTCCGCTTCGCCTTCGGCAACGGCGTCGTCAGCCTGGTCGACTCGGTCTACATCACGCTCGTCACCATCGCGCTGATGGCCACCTCCATCAGCTGGCGGCTGACGGTGGTGGGACTCCTTCCTCTGCCGCTGATCGCGCTGACCGCCTGGCTCTTCCGGCGGGTGACGCGCGAGCGGTTCGCCGAGGTGCAGGCCAGCTTCGGCGACCTCTCCGACCTGGTCCGGGAGAGCGTGGCCGGGATCCGGGTGGTCAAAGGGTTCGTCCTGGAGGCCCGCCAGGCCGAGGCCTTCCGCGACCGCGCGCGCCAGCTCCAGGAGCGGAACCTGGCCATGGCCCGGGTGCAGGCGCTCTTTCAGCCGCTCATCCAGGTGCTGAGCGCCCTGGCCACCGTCATCGTCCTGGCCTACGGCGGCGCGCTGGCCATCGCCGGGCAGATCAGCCTGGGGGAGTTCGTCGCCTTCAACCTCTACCTGGGCGCCCTGGTCTGGCCGATGATGGCCATGGGCTGGGTGGTGGGGCTGATCCAGCGCGGGCAGGCCTCCATGGAGCGGATCGACCGGCTCCTGGCCGTGCGCCCGGAGGTCTCGGACGGGCCGGAGACGCGGCCGGTGCAGGAGCTCCGCGGCGCGCTGGAGGTGCGCGACCTCACCTTCCGCTATCGGCCGGAGCTGCCGCCCGCCCTGGAGGAGGTGGGCTTCCGCCTGGAGCCGGGCCAGATGCTGGGCGTGCTGGGACGGACCGGCGCGGGCAAGTCCACGCTCTGCGACCTGCTGCTCCGGCTCCACGAGGTGCCGCGCGGGCGGATCCTCTACGACGGCGTCCCGGTGGAGCAGCTGCCGCTGGACACGCTCCGCCGCCAGGTGGCCTACGTCCCCCAGGAAGCCTTCCTCTTCGCGACCACGGTGCGCGAGAACATCGCCTTCCGCCCCGAGCAGGTCAGCGACGAAGAGGTGGAGCGGGCGGCGCGGCTGGCCGGGATCCACGACGAGATCGCCGCGCTTCCCCAGGGGTACGAGAGCGTCCTCGGGGAGCGGGGCATCAGCCTCTCCGGAGGCCAGCGCCAGCGGGTGGCCATCGCCCGGGCGCTGGTGGGGCGGCCGCGGGTGCTGATCCTGGACGACTGCCTCTCCGCCGTCGACACCGAGACCGAGGCGCGCATCCTGGCCGGTCTCCGGACGGTGATGCGCGAGACGACCACCGTCTTCGTCTCGCACCGGGTCGCCTCGCTCCAGGGGGCGGACGAGATCCTGGTCCTGGACCAGGGTCGGGTGGTGGAGCGGGGCCGCCACGCGGAGCTCCTCGCCCGGGGCGGGCTCTACGCCCGCCTCTGGGAGGAGCAGCGGCTCGAGGCGGAGCTGGCGGCGGAGGGGGCGGGCAGCGAAGCGGTCGACCGGGAGGGAGGCCTCTGGCCCACCTCGACGGGCGAGAGGACGCGGAGGGAGGCGGCACCGTGAGCGGGCGCGAGCAGGAACAGGAGGAGGAGCGCGACCTGGAGCAGCTCGACCCGCATGTCCTGGCCCGGCTGATCCGGCTGGCGCGGCCGTACTGGAAAGGGTTCGCCCTGGCCGCCCTGCTGGTCCTCGCCTCCACGGGCGCCAGCCTGGCCCGTCCCTACATCCTGAAGGTCGCCATCGACAGCATCATCGTCCCCGCCGCCCGGGCCACCCTCCAGGGCTGGGCGAGCGCCCCCCAGCTCCGGGCCGGGGCCGTCCAGGCGGTCCTCCACCTCGGGCTGATCCTTCTGGCCGCGGTGCTGGTCCAGTTCCTGGCCGGCTGGGCCCAGACGCTCATCCTGGCGCGCAGCACCCAGGCGCTGCTGGCCGAGCTCCGCCAGCGGCTCTTCGCCCACGTGCTGGCGCTGGAGACGGCCTTCTTCGACCGCGCGCCCGTGGGCCGCCTGGTGACGCGCCTGACCAACGACGTGGAGGCCCTCAGCCAGTTCTTCAGCGAGGCCCTGGTCACCTCGCTCAACGACCTGGCGCTGGTGACCGGCTCCGTGGCGGTCATGTTCCGGCTGGACGCGCGGCTGGCCGCCGTCTCCCTGGCTCTGATGCCGCTGGTGGCGGCGGTGACGGTGCTCTACCAGTCGCGGGCGCGGCGTGCCTACCGGGCGGTGCGCAGCCGCCTCTCGCGGGTGAATGCGGCGGTGGCCGAGAACGTCGACGGCATGCGCACCGTCCAGATCTTCCGGCGGGAGGAGGCGCAGCACCAGAGCTTCGACCGGGTCAACCGCGACTACCTGGACGCCAACATGCGCCAGCTCTTCGTCTTCTCGCTCTACTACCCGTCCATCCACCTGCTCGGTTCCTGGGCGACCGCGCTGCTGCTGGTGGCGGGCGCGTCGGCCGTCCTCCACGGTGCGGTCGCCTTCGGCGTCGTTTACGCCTTCCTCAACTACGTGCAGCAGCTCTTCCGGCCGATCATGGACCTGGCCGAGAAGCTGGACCTGGTCCAGTCGGCCCAGGCCGGGGCGGAGCGGATCTTCGGCCTGCTGGACACGCAGGCGCGGCTGCCCGAACCCGGCGTGGAGGAAGCGGCCCGGCGCGCGCCCGTCGAAAGGGTGCGGGGCGCGCTGGACTTCGACCGCGTCTGGTTCGCCTACGAGCCGGGCCGCTGGGTTCTCCGGGACGTCGACTTCCACGTGGAGCCGGGGGAGATGGTCGCCTTCGTCGGCCCCACCGGCGCCGGGAAGAGCTCCATCATGAGCCTGGTGACGCGGCTCTACGAGATTCAGCGGGGGAGCATCCTCCTGGACGGACGGGACATCCGCTCCTTCCCGGTGGCGGAGCTCCGGCGCCAGGTGGGCGTGGTGATGCAGGACGTCTTCCTCTTCGAAGGAAGCGTCGCCGAGAACATCCGGCTCGGCGACCCGTCCGTCCCGCTGGAGCGCGTCCGGGAGGCGGCCCGGGCGGTGGGGGCGGACCGCTTCATCGAGCGGCTGCCGCACGGTTACGAGACCGCGCTGGGCGAGCGCGGGACCGGCCTCTCGGCGGGGGAGCGCCAGCTGATCGCCTTCGCCCGCGCCCTCTGCTTCGACCCGCCCCTCCTCATCCTGGACGAGGCCACCTCCAACGTGGACACCGAGACCGAGATGCAGATCCAGCAGGCGCTGGAACGGCTGAGCGCCGGCCGGACGACGCTGGTGGTGGCGCACCGGCTCTCCACCGCCCGCCGGGCCAACCGGATCCTCGTCGTCCAGGGCGGCCGCATCCGCGAATCGGGCAGCCACGCCGAGCTCCTGGAACGGCGCGGCCTCTACTGGCGGCTCGTGCAGGTGCAGGCGCTGGCAGGGGGGTAGAATAGCGCTGTCGGGAGCGGCAGGAAGTCACGGGGCGGGGGCGTCCGCGCGCCCGACGCTCCATCCCAAACTGCGGGAGGTGCGCGCGATGGCGCGAACCATGCATGCGGCCCAGCTCGTCGAGTACAAGAAACCGTTGGAGATCCGCGAGGTGCCGGTCCCCGAGCCGCGGGGCGAGCAGGTGCTCGTCCGTATCGGCGGCGCCGGCCTCTGCCACTCCGACCTCCACCTCATGGCGGGCGAGATCCCGATCCTCCCCGGTCTCCCCTTCACCCTGGGCCACGAGAACGCGGGCTGGGTGGAGGCGACCGGCGAGGGCGTCCGCGGCCTCGCCAAGGGCGAACCGGTCGCCGTCTACGGCGGCTGGAGCGAGCAACCCGACCGGTTCGCCTGGTCGGGCCAGGAACAGCTGACCGACACCCGGAAGTGGGTGGGAATCGGCCTTCCGGGCGGCTACGCCGAGTACCTGCTGGTGCCCACCTACCGCTACCTCCTGCCGCTGAACGGCCTCGACCCGGTGGAGGCGGCGCCCCTGACCGACGCCGGCCTCACCCCCTACCGGGCGGTGAAGAAGCTCCTGCCGCGGCTCTACCCCGGCAGCACGGTGGTCATCATCGGCGTCGGCGGCCTCGGCCAGTTCGGCGTCCAGTACGCGCGGGCGCTGACGCCGCGCTGCACCGTGGTCGCGGTCGACGTCGACCCCCGGAAGCTCGAGATCGCCCGCGAGCTCGGCGCCGACCACGTGATCCAGAGCCGCGAGGAAGACCCCGTGGCCAAGGTGAAGGAGCTGACGGGCGGCGAGGGAGCCCAGGGCGTCGTCGACTTCGTCGGCGCCGACTCCACCATGGCGCAGGCGTGGGCGATGGCGGGCCGCCAGGCGCGGGTGGTGATCGTCGGCCTCGCGGGCGGGAAGCTGGAGTTCAGCACCGGTCTGCTCAACGAGGCCGAGCTGACCACGAGCAACTGGGGAAGCCTCCTGGAGCTGAGCGAGGTGCTGGAGCTGGCCCGGCGCGGCGTCGCTCGCCCGCGCATCCGCCGGGTCCGCTTCGAGGAGATGAACGAGGCCTTCGACGACCTCGCGCACGGCCGGATCGAGGGGCGCGCCGTCCTGGTCCCCGCCTGACGGCCTGACGGCGCCCACCGGACGGAGCGGGACCGGGCGTGCGCGGCCGGGGGGCGGAGCGGCGTCCTCCCGGTCGGGCAGCAGCCCGGTCCCGTGCTTCAGAGTTCCATCGCCCCGGGTACGACGTAGCGGAAGAAGAGGCCGATCAGGATCAGGTAGGCGAGGAGAACCAGGGTCCAGCCCATGTTGTGCCGGATCACCTCGCCCTCGTTGCGCACGAGCCGGCTGGTGGAGACGCCGACGCTGGCCGTCTGCGGGGCGATCGGCTTGCCGATCTCCGACCCCACCGAGTTGAGCGAGGGGAGGAGGAGGGCGGGGAAGCCGAGGAGCTTCCCGGCCACCACCTGGATCTGCCCGAACATGGCGTTGGTCGAGGTGTTGCTCCCCGACAGCGCCACGCCCACCCAGCCCAAGACCGGCGCCAGGACCACGAAGGCCGGTCCCACCTTGGCGAAGCTGTAGGCCAGCGAGGCGGCCATCCCCGAGTAGTTGAAGACGTAGGCGAGCCCGAAGATGAAGAACGCGACCAGGAGCGCGCCCCACATCTGCCGGAAGGTGCGGGCGAAGACCTCGCCCAGCGTCCGGAGCGAGGGGCGCAGGATGGCGGTGATGACCAGCCAGCTGGCCAGGATGGCGGTGCCGCCGCCCAGCGGCGTGAAGGCGAAGGCGGACGTCACCTCCCGGTGCGTCACGGAGGAGACCGCCGAGGTGGAGAGCTTGAAGAGGGTGAGCGAGGGCAGGTGCGACCAGGGCCCCGTCCAGGCGACCACCACCACGATCAGCACGATATAGGGAAGCCAGGCCTCGAGCGCCGCCCTGAGACCGCCCCCGTTCCCCGCCGGATCGTCCGCCGCCGCGGCGAGCGGCGACCCGCCGAAGCCCCGCACCACCCGCGGCCGCCAGACGCGCAGGAAGGCGTAGAGCACCCAGAAGGAGACCAGCGACCCGGTCAGGTCGGGCAGGTAGGGGCCGACCCACTGGGAGACCGGGTACTGGCCGGCGATGTAGGAGAGCGAGGCGACCAGCGCCAGCGGCCAGGCCTCCTTCAGCCCCTGGCGGCCGCTGACAAGGTAGATGAGGATCCAGGGCGGGAGCAGCGCCAGGACGGCCACCAGCTTCCCCACCGAGGCCGAGAGGGCGAACGGGTCGAGCTGCGTGACCACGCCCAGGGCCAGGATGGGCGCGCCCAGCGCCCCGTACGAGACGGGCGCGTTGTTGGCCAGCGCGGCGACGCGGATCGCCTCCAGGTCGCTGATGCCGATGCCGATCAGGATGGGCGCGACCACCGACCAGGGATAGCCGAAGCCGACCAACCCCTCCAGCAGGGCGCCGAAGGACCAGGCCAGGAGGATGGTCTGGACGCGGATGTCGGCCGTCGCCTCGGCCAGGATCCAGCTCTTGAAGCGGTCGAAGCTGCCCGTCAGGACGAGCGTGTTGAAGATGACCAGGCCCCAGAAGGTGATCCAGTCGATCACCCACGTGCCCTGGAGGGCGCCGTAGAGGTAGGCGGCCAGCGCGCCGCCCGCCGGCGCCCGCCAGACCAGCATGGCCAGGGCGAGGGTGACGGCGCTGCCGACCAGCGTCGCCAGCCAGGCGCTCAGGCGGAAGACGGCGAGCAGGACGAGCAGGAAGGCCAGCGGCACCAGGGCGAGCAGGACGGTCAGGGGCGGGCTGCCGGTGGGGTCGAGGATCTGGGCGAACAAGCCTCTCGCCTCCTCCCGAGGGCGGCGGGCCTCAGACGGGGAGCACCTTGCCGGGGTTGGCCAGCCCCTTCGGGTCCCACGCCCGCCGCAGCTCCGCCTGGAAGCGGAGCTCTTCGTCGCTGTACATCAGCCGCATCTCCTCGCGCTTCTCGATGCCTACGCCGTGCTCGCCGGTGATCGAACCGCCCTCCTCGACGCAGGCGCGAAGGATGGCGGAGCCGGCGCGGATCGCCCGCTCGCGCTGGCCCGGCCGGCGGTCGTCGAAGAGGATCAGCGGGTGGAGGTTCCCGTCGCCGGCGTGGAAGACGTTGGCGATGCGGAGCCCGAACTCGCGGCGGATCTCGTCGACTTGGCGGAGCACCCGGGGGAGCCGGCTGCGCGGGATGACGCCGTCCTGGACGTAGTAGCTGGGCGAGAGATGGCCCATGGCGCCGAAGGCGGTCTTCCGGTTCTGCCACCAGAGGTTCCGCTCGTCGGCGCTCCGCGCCACGCGCACGTCCTGGACGCCGTTGCGGCGGGCGATGGCCACGATGCGCTCGGCCTGCTCCTCAAGCCCGGCCTCGATCCCGTCCACCTCGACCAGCAGGACCGCGCCGGCCTCCGGCGGGTAGCCGACCCGGTAGGGGCCGAGCTCGACGCCGTCCATGGCCAGGCGGTCCATCATCTCCATCGCCGCGGGGAGGATGCCGGCCGCGATCACGTCGGAGACGGTCCGGCTCGCCTCGTCGGGCGTGGCGAAGAGGGCGAGGACGGTCCGTACCGCCTGCGGCCGCCTGACCAGCCGGACCACCGCCTCCGTGGCCAGCCCGAGGGTGCCTTCCGAGCCCACGAAGAAGCCGGTCAGATCGTATCCCGGCAGGTCGGGCGCCGCCCCGCCCAGGCGGAGCCGCCCGCCGCGGGGGATGACCACCTCCAGGCCGAGGACGTGGTTGGTGGTGACGCCGTATTTGAGGCAGTGACTTCCTCCCGAGTTCTCCGCCACGTTGCCGCCGATGCTGCAGGCCACCTGGCTCGACGGGTCGGGCGCGTAGAAGAAGCCGAACGGGGCGACCGCCTCGGTCAGCGCCAGGTTGGTGACGCCCGGCTCCACCCAGGCGCGCTGGCTCTCGGGGTCGACGCGGACCAGGCGGCGGAGACGGACGAGGTCGACGACGACGCCACCTTGCCAGGCGACGGCGCCGCCCGAGAGGCCGGTGCCGGAGCCGCGGGGGAGCCAGGGGACGTCGTGCTCGTCGAGGAAGCGGATCACCCGCTCCACCTCCTCGCGGTCATGGGGGAGGACGACGGCCTGGGGCAGGCCGCTGAAGACGGTGTTGCCGTCGCACTCGTAGGCGAGGAGCCGCGCCGAACCGGCCAGGACGGAGTCGGCGCCGACGATGGCCGCCAGGCCGCGGACCACCTCGGCGGGGAGGCCGGCTCCTCCGTCCGCCGGCAGGCGGTCAACCGCTCCGGCCATCGCCCGTCACCTCCTCGGCGCGATACGCCTCGTCCAGCAGGACGACCGGGTGGACGACGCGAACGGGGCGCCCGGCCCGCCTGGCGCCCAGCGCCATCTGGAGCGCGCAGCCCGGGTTGCCGGTTGCCACCACCTCCGCCCCCTCGGGCAGGTCGGCCGCCTTCCTGTCCATGAGGCGGAAGGAGAGGTCGGGATGGCCGATGTTGTAGACGCCGGCGCTGCCGCAGCAGCGCCCCGCGTCGGGCATCTCGAGCAGCTCCACCCCCGGGACGGCGCGAAGGAGGCGGCGCGGCGCCTCGCGGACCCCCATCACGTTGCGCAGGTGGCAGGACTCCTGAACCGTGACCCGGAGCGGCACGGGGCCGGCGCCCCGGGCACCGCCCGGCGCCGCCCGCGGAGGCTCCCAGCCCTGGCGGTCGAGGAGCTGGCTGACGTCGATCACCCGTTCCGCGAGGCGGCGCGCCCGGCCAGCCCAGGCGGGTTCCTCGCCGACCAGCTCCGGGTACTCCAGCAGCGCCGCGCCGCAGCCGCCGGCGGTGGTGACCACCCAGTCGACCCCGGCCTCCAGGGCGCCCAGGAAGACCTCGACGTTCCGCCGCGCCAGCCGGACCGCGGTCTCGCGGTCGCCCTCGTCCCGGTGGAGCGCGCCGCAGCAGACCTGCTCCCTGGGGATCACCACCTCGTAGCCGTTCCGCGCCAGGACCCGGGCCGCCGCCTCGTTGACGCCGGTGAAGGCCACGTCCTGGATGCAGCCGGTGAAGAGCGCCACGCGCCCGCGGGCGCGGACGCCGGCGGGCGGGGCGAGGCGGCGGATCCGCTCGCGGACCGTCCAGCCGCGCACCTCGGGGAGGACCGACTCCAGCTGGCGCAGGTGGTCCGGCAGGAGGCCCAGGAAGCGGAGCCGCTGCAGGAGCCGCCGCAGCCCGCTGCGCTGGTAGAGGCGGGCGAGGCGGGCGAGCCGCGCCCAGCGGCGAGGATGCGGGACCAGGTGGCGGAAGGCGAGCCGCCTCCAGAAGGAAGCCCGGCGCCCGGCCCAGACCTGGCTCCGGGCCTGCTCGATCAGCGCGCCGACGCGGACCCCCGACGGGCAGACCACCTCGCAGGCGCGGCAGTCGAGGCAGGTGTCGACGGGCTCCAGCCAGGCCGCATCCCGGCGCGAGAGCCGTCCCTCGGCGGCGGCGCGGACGAGGTAGACCCGGCCGCGGGGGGAGAGCTCCTCCAGCCCCGTCTCCTGGTAGGTGGGGCAGGCCGGCAGGCAGAAGCCGCAGTGGACGCAGGCCTCCCAGAGTTCGGGCTTCCCGGCCCCGTCGCTCCGCTCCGGGACCGCGCCCGCCTCGGACAGGGCCATGTTCAGATCCCCCCCACGAAGCGCCCGGGGTTGAGAAGCCCCCGGGGGTCGAAGCGGGCCTTGATCGCCCGCATCAGCTCGACGGACGGCGGCGGCGCGCCCCAGGCGGAGAGCCGGCCGCGCAGCCGCTCCGGTGCCTTCTCGAGGACCAGCGCACCGCCGCGCGCCTCCACGACCTCCCGCAGATGGCGGAGGAAGCCCGCCCACCGGTCGAGCGCCGCTTCCTCCTCCGCGGGGGTGGCGAAGAGGCGAAGGACGCCGTGGCCGGGCCCCGCCACACGGGCCGCCTCCAGCTCGCGCCGGTCGGCCTCCTCCAGCACCGCCGGCAGGTCGGCCAGGGCGACGCCCGCGCGGGCGACCAGTGCAGCCTCCGGCAGCCGGTGGTGGAAGCGCCACCAGAAGTCGTCGGAGGACCCTTCCTCCAGGCGGTCGAGCGAGAGGCGCGCCGGGGCCGCTCCTCCCTCGCCGGCGAGGGTGGCCAGCCGGTCGCGCTGGTAGGCCACCTCCCGTTCCCCGCCCTGGAGCTCGACGGCCAGGCAGGGGCGGGGGGAGAGCCCGAGGGTGGAGGAGGCGGAAGGGTCGAGAAGCTCCAGCGCGGTGGGCAGGAGCTCGGAGGCGAGGAGACGGCGGGCCAGATCCTCCAGCTCCCTCGTCGCCGGGGGCGTGCCGGAGGCAAGGACGAGGAGCGTCTCCCGCCGTTCGGGCAGCGGGCGGACGCGCAGCCAGGCCTCGCTGATCACCGCCAGCGTCCCCAGGGAGCCGACCAGAAGGCGCATCACGTCGTAGCCGGCCACGTTCTTGACCACGCGGGCGCCGTTGTGCATGCGCCGCCCGTCGGGCAGCACGAACCTCAGCCCCGTGACCGCGTCGCGGGGCGTGCCGAAGGCGAGGCGCCGGGCGCCGCTCGCCCCGGTGGCGAGAAGGCCGCCCACCGTACCGCCCGGGACCGCCACCGGCTCGACAGGGAACCACTGACCATGGGGGCGAAGGAAGGCCTGCAGCTCGTCCAGCCGCGTCCCCGCCGCGACGCGGACGACCAGCTCTTCGGGCGCGTATTCGGTCACCCCGCGCAGCCCGCGCAGGGAGAGCAGAAGGTCGGCGGCGGCAGGGGGCTCGCCGAGCTGCCACTGGCTGGCGCCCCCCTGGGGGAGGACGGCCCGTCCCTGCTGGTACGCTTCCTGGAGCAGGCGGGCCAGCTCCTCCTCGGAGCCGGGTTCGGCGCGCGCGGGCGAGGGGCGGCCGCGCGACGCCGTGCTCGCGGATCCGTCGCGGGGAGGTTCGGGCTGGCCGGGCGAAAGCCGTTCCATCGTTCCACACTCCCCTCCCGGAGCGCGATGGACGAGAAGGAGAGGGGTGGGGTGGCAAGCGGATACCGTGCGTTTTACACTTCGGAACAAGGTTTTTTGTTACGGAACGATCGTAGGTGAGAGATCCGGCGGGTGTCAACCGGCGGCTTTCGACCCGAAGGGGGGCCCGACCCTTGCCGAAGGAAGGCGACCGCGTCCAGGCGCTGGACCGCGCCCTGGATCTCCTCGAACAGCTGGCGCACCACCCGCGCGGCCTGGCCCTGGGGACCCTGGCCAGCCGCAGCGGCCTCCACAAGAGCACGACGCACCGTCTCCTGCATACCCTTGCCCAGCGCGGCTACGTCCTCCAGTCCGAAGACGGCGTCTACCGGCTGGGCCTCCGCCTGCTCCAGCTCTCCAGCTCCCTGCTGGAGGGGATCGACCTGCGGGCCGAGGCGAGGCCGGTCCTCCAGGAGTTGCTCGACCGGACCAACGAGGTGGTCCACCTGGTGGTGATGGAGCAGGGCGAGATGGTCTACATCGACAAGCTCGAAGGCACCCAGACGGTGCGCATGCACTCTTCCGTGGGCAAGCGGGTGCCGGCCCACTGCACGGCGGTGGGGAAGTCGATCCTCGCCCACCTCCCCGAGCCCGAACTGGATCGGCTGCTGGCGGAGAAGGGGCTCCCCCGCCACACCCCGCGCACCATCACCGACCCGGAGGAGCTCCGGCGCCACCTGCGGCAGGTGCGCGAGGCCGGCTACGCCCTCGACCTGGAGGAGAACGAGGAAGGGATCGTCTGCGTGGCCGCGCCCGTCTCCAACCATCACGGCCAGGTGGTGGCGGCCATCAGCATCTCCGCTCCCGCCATGCGCATGGGCGGGGCGCGCATCGAGGAGCTGATCCCGCTGGTCCGCCAGGCGGCCGGCCGGATCTCCGCGCGCCTGGGGGCGGGACCGCTTCCTCTTCCTGGTCCCGAGAACGGCCGGCAGGGTGACGGGAGGGGGGAGCGAAAAGGGGAAGTAGAACGGAACACCGTTCCGTAATGCGAAATACGGGGGGCGCTGACCGTGGCGGAGAAGGTGACGCTCGACGGGGTGGAGATCCGGGCCGAGATGACGCCGGCCTTCGCCGAGATTGCGACGCCGGAGGCGCTGGCCTTCGTCGCGCGGCTGGAGCGGGAGTTCGGCGCCCGCCGCCTGGAGCTTCTGGAACGGCGGCGGGAGCGGCAGGCGGCCTTCGACCGGGGGGCGGTGCCCGGCTTCCTGGAGGAGACGAGGAGCGTCCGCGAGTCCGACTGGGTCGTCGCCCCGATTCCCGCCGACCTCCAGGACCGGCGCGTCGAGATCACCGGACCGGCCTCCGACCGGAAGATGGTGGTCAACGCCTTCAACTCGGGGGCCAGCACCTACATGGCCGACTTCGAGGACGCCAACTCCCCCACCTGGGAGAACGTCCTCCAGGGGCAGATCAACGTCCGCGACGCGGTCCGCCGGCAGATCGACTTCGTCAGCGAGGAGGGGAAGCGCTACCGGCTGAACGACCGGGTGGCCACCCTCCTGGTCCGGCCGCGCGGCTGGCATCTCCCCGAGAAGCACATCCGGGTCGACGGGCGGTCGGCCTCCGGCGCGCTGGTCGACTTCGGCCTCTTCTTCTTCCACAACGCCCGCGAGCTCCTGGAGAGGGGGAGCGGGCCCTACCTCTACCTGCCCAAGCTGGAGAGCCACCTGGAGGCGCGGCTCTGGAACGACGTCTTCACCTGGGCGGAACGGCAGCTGGGCCTGCCCCACGGTGTGACCAAGGCGACCGTGCTGATCGAGACGCTGCCGGCGGCCTTCGAGATGGACGAGATCCTCTGGGAGCTGCGCGACCACTCGGCCGGTCTCAACTGCGGCCGCTGGGACTACATCTTCAGCACCATCAAGACGCTCCACGCGCACGAGGAGTGGATCCTTCCCGACCGCGCCCAGGTGACCATGACCGTCCCCTTCATGCGCGCCTACACGCAGCTGGCCATCCGCACCTGCCACCGCCGGAACGTCCACTGCATCGGCGGCATGGCCGCGCAGATCCCGGTCAGGGACGACCCGGAGGCGAATGAGCGCGCCTTCGCCCTGGTCCGCGAGGACAAGGAGCGGGAGGCCGGCGACGGGCACGACGGCACCTGGGTGGCGCACCCCGGCCTCGTCCCCGTGGCCAGGGAGGTCTTCGACCGCCGGATGCCCGGCCCCAACCAGATCGACCGGAAGCGGGAGGACGTGCGCGTGACGGCCGAGGAGCTGCTCCGGGTGCCGGAGGGGACCATCACCGAGGCGGGCGTCCGCAACAACCTGAGCGTCGCCGTCCAGTACATCGCGGCCTGGCTGGGCGGCCGGGGCGCCGTCCCCATCTTCCACCTGATGGAGGACGCCGCCACGGCCGAGATCGCCCGTACCCAGCTCTGGCAGTGGCTCCACCACCCGCGGGGCGTCCTCGACGACGGGCGGCGGGTGACGGCGGAGCTTCTGGAGAAGCTTCTCGACGAGGAGATGGCGAAGATCCGGGCGGAGGTGGGCGAGGAGCGCTCCGCCGGCGGAGACTACGAGGAAGCGCGGCAGATCCTGCGCCAGCTGACCTTCCAGGAGGAGCTCCCCGGCTTCTTCACCCTGGCGATGTACGAGCGCCTGCCCTGAACGCGCGCCGCCCGGAGGGACCCGGGAAGGAGGCGACGGGACGGTGTCCGGCGAGGCCGGTGCGGCCGGGAACGGCGGCACCGTCGATCTCTTCGTCAGTTGCATGGTCGACCTGTTCCGGCCCCAGGCGGCCGTCGCCGCGCTCCGGCTCCTGGAGCGGCGCGGCTTCCGCGTCCGCTTCCCGGAGCGGCAGACCTGCTGCGGGCAGTTCGCCTTCAACGCCGGCCACGACCGCGAGGCGGCCGAGCTGGGGCGCCGGCTGGTGGCGGCCTTCGAGGAGGCAGGCGATGCGGCTCCGGTGGTGGCGCTCTCCGGCTCCTGCGCCGCCATGGTCCGCGCGGAGCTGCCCGGGCTGCTCGAGCGGGAGGCCCGCGAGCGGGGCGAGAGCGGGGTCGAGGCCTCGTCCTGGGGCGAGCGAGCCCGGCGCCTGGCCGGCCGCGTGGTGGAGCTGAGCGAGTTCCTGGAGCGGGTGGGGGCCGAGGAGCGTGAGACCGGGGAGGACGGTCCGCCCCGCGCGCCGGCGGGGAGGGAGGCGCCCCTCCGCGTCGCCTACCACAACGGCTGTCACATGCGCCGGCTCCTGGGGGTGCGCGAGGCGCCGCTCCGCGCGCTCGAGCGGGCCGGGGTGGAGGCGGAGGAGCCGCCGGCCGCCGACCAGTGCTGCGGCTTCGGCGGCACCTTCTCCCTGGTGGAGCCTTCGCTGGCGGCGGTGATGGCCGACGCCAAGCTGGCCCAGGTGGCCGAGAAACGCCGGGAGGGCGCGGCGGCGCTGGTCAGCGCCGACCTGGGCTGCCTCCTCCACCTGGGCGGGCGCCTCCGGCGGCGGGGAGACCCGTGGCCGGTCGTCCACCTGGCGGAGCTGCTGGAGCTGGCCGAGGAAGGCCGCCTGGACCCCGCCGCCCTCGCCTCCGCCTCGGCGCTGCCGGCCGGGGCGCCGGCGCGGCACCCGGCACCGGCGGTTTCCGCAACGGGGGGCGAGGAGCCGTGAGCGGCAGCCTGCCCCTGGACCGGGCTCCCTGGACCGTCCGACGGAGCCGCGGCCTCCTGGACCCCGACCTGCGGCGGGCGGCCACCGGCGCCACGCGCCGCCTCCAGGGGAGCAAGGAGGCCGCTTACGCCGAGTACCCCCAAGGCGAGGAGAGGCGCCGCCGCGCCGTGGAGGCGAAGCGGCGCGCCATCCGCCAGCTGGACGCCCTGCTGGAGCGGCTGACCGGGCAGGTGGAGGCGCGCGGCGGCCACGTCTTCCGCGCCCGCGGGCCCGAGGAGGTGGCGGGCTACGTCCTGGAGGTGGCGCGGCGCCGGTCGGCGCGGCAGGTGGTCAAGTCGAAGTCCATGGCCACCGAGGAGGTGGAGCTGAACGCGCGCCTGGAGGCCGGCGGCCTCCGCGTGCGCGAGACCGACCTGGGCGAGTACATCATCCAGCTGGCCGGCGAGAGGCCCGCCCACATCCTGGCCCCGGCGGCGCACAAGAGCCGCGCCCAGGTCCGCCGGCTCTTCGAGCGGGAGGCGCGGGAGGCGGGCGAGGCCCCGCCCGCGGGCGAGAGCCCGGAGGAGCTGACCGCCTTCGCCCGGCGGCGCCTGCGGGAGGAGTTCCTCCGGGCGGAGATCGGGATCACCGGGGGCAACTTCCTGGTGGCGGAGACCGGCACGCTGGTGCTTTTCACCAACGAGGGGAACGGGCGGATGGTCACCTCGCTGCCACCCGTCCACATCGCGGTGGTGGGCGTCGAGAAGGTGGTGGCCACCTGGGAGGACTTGGCCGACCTCATCGAGCAGCCGCCGCTGAGCGGCGTCGGGCAGCGGCTCTCTTCCTACGTGAGCCTGCTGAGCGGGCCGCGCCATCCTGGCGAGCTGGACGGGCCGGAGGAGTTCCACCTGATCCTCCTGGACAACGGGCGGAGCGAGCTCCTGGGCACCGAGTTCGAGGACGTCCTGAGCTGCATCCGCTGCGGCGCCTGCCTCAACGCCTGCCCCGTCTTCCGGAACGTGGGCGGGGGCCATGCCTACGGGAGCATCTACAGCGGCCCCATCGGCGTGGTGCTGACGCCGCTCCTGGCCGGCCTCGAAAAGGCGCCCGAGCTGCCGAAGTCGCTCTGCAGCATGTGCCACGCCTGTGGAGAGGCCTGCCCGATGGAGATCGACCTGCCCGGCCACATCCTCCGCCTCCGCCGCCAGGAGGCGGAGCGCGGCCTGGAACCCCGCGGCTACGCCGCCATGCTGGCGCTCTGGTCGCGCCTCTGGTCGAGCCCCTCGGGCTTCGTCCTCTCGGCGCGGCTGGGGCGGCTGGGACAGCGGGCCTGGGAGCGGGACGGCCGCCTGACCGGCGGGCCGGGCCCGTTCTCGGCCTGGTTCGTCGGCCGCGACATGGCGCCGCTCGCCCGGGAGAGCTTTCACGAGTGGTGGCGGCGGAACCGGGGTGGTGCACGGTGACGGGCGAGGAGCGGGTCGAGGCCTTCCGGCGGCGCTGGGAGGCGCTGGGCGGCCGCGCGGTCCTGGCCGAGGAAGGTCGGGAGGGTGTCCGCGCCGCGGTCCGCCGGGCGGTGGAAAGCCTGCTCGCGGAGAGCGCCGCGGCCGGCGGCCCCGCGAGCCCCGGCCCAGCCCCCGTCTCCGCCGACGGCCCGGACGGCACCCCGCTGGCCGTCCTCTGGGACGATCCGGAACTCGCGGCCCTCGACTTGGCCGAGCTCCTGGAGCGTCTCGGCCTCCGGGCCGCCGTCTGGCGCGCCCAGGGGTCGGAGGAAGCTGCGGAGGCGGCCGCGCGCCTCCGCGGCCAGGCCGCCCGGGCGGTGCTGGGCGTCACCGGCGCCTCCTGGGCGGTGGCCGAGACCGGGACGGTGGCGCTCAGCTCGGACCGCGGCAGCGGCCGGCTGGTCAGCCTCCTCCCGCCGGCCCACCTGGCCGTGGTCCGCCGCTCGCGGGTGGTGGAGACGGTGGGGGAGGGTTTCCGGCTCCTGATGGAGGAGGCGGGCCGGCGCGGGGGACTGCCCTCGGCCGTCCACCTGATCAGCGGCCCCAGCATGAGCGCCGACATCGAGGGGGAGCTGACGGTCGGGGTCCACGGGCCGGGACGGGTGGTGGCGGTCATCGGGGAATGGTGAGGGCGGCTCTCCGCGTTACCATGGAAGACGGGAGGGATGGCTGTGGGACGACTCGACGGCCAGAGGATCGCGCTTCTGATCGGACCGGGCTTCGAGGATTCGGAGGCGCTCTACCCTTACTATCGCCTCCAGGAGGAGGGCGCCCGCGTCGAGGTGGTGGCGGTCGAGCGGCCCGGCGGCTCGGTGGTCGGAAAGCACGGCGTGCCGCTCACCGTCGACAGGGATGTGGCCGAGGCGAGGGCGGCGGAGTATGACGCGCTGGTCCTGCCGGGCGGCCGCGGGCCCGACGCCATCCGCACCAACCCCGACGTGCTCCGCTTCACCCGCGACTTCTTCGACGCCCGGAAGCCCGTGGCGGGCATCTGCCACGGTCCCCAGATCCTGATCAGCGCCGACCTGGTCCGGGGGGTCCGCCTGACCGGCTACAAGAGCATCGCCCAGGATCTGAAGAACGCCGGCGCGCTCTACGAGGACCGCGAGACGGTGGTGGACGAGCGGGTGCAGCTGGTGACCGCGCGACAGCCTTCGGATCTGCCGGCCTGGCTTCCCGCCGTCATCGACCGCTTCGCGGCGGCGCGGGCGGCCAGCGCCAGCCCGGCCCGCTGAGGCGCCGGACCGGGCGGCGAGCACGGAGCGGGAAGGGGCGACCCGCCGCCGCGGGCCGCTCCTCTTTCTGTCCCTGAAGACCCAGAGCGTGAGCAGGAGGAAGGACACGGCCCGCGGTCTCCTTCGGCGCCCCGTGTTCCCGGCCGCAGGTGCCCGCGCGCGCCCGCTTCCTGAGGCTCACCCCTCTCGCGGGGCGATGTCGCCGGAACTGGGGCGGGAAGGGGAAGCGCGGGCGGGGGCGAAACGGTAAGCAACCTGCCGGCCTTCCGGGCCCGACTCAGCGAGGAGTGATGGGGGTTGCCAGCGACATCCGGGGCGAGTCGCCTCCGCTTCTTCTTTTCTTCCGTGGCCGTCCTTGCGGCGTTGGTCCTTCTGGCGGCGTCTTGCGGCGGCGGTGGCGGTGGCGGAGCTGCCAACAGCGGGTCGGCCAGCCAGACGACCGGCAGCTCCGGCTCCGGCACGCCGTCCACCGGCACGGGCCCGTCCGTGGAGCCTCCCGCCCAGACGGGTCCGGCGGTCCACATCCTGGAGCCGGGCCCCGGCTCCACGGTCCAGTCGCCGTTCACCGTCAAGCTGGCCGTGGACAACTTCAAGCTGGGCGCGCAGCAGGACGGCTCCATCGTGGTCCAGGTGGACGGGAAGAGCGTGGCCACCACCGACCAGCTTCAGCTGACCGTCCAGGCGGCCCCCGGCAGCCACGCGCTCACCGCGATGCTGGTGGATGCGCATCAGAAGCCCCTGCCCGGCATGGCCGCCCAGGTGACGGAGGCCGTCACCGTCAAGTAGCGGCTCCCGCGGCCTCGCTCAACGCCCCAGGTGCGCGCGACGATGAAGAGGGGCGAGGGGTGAGCGAGGATGGCGGGCGGCGAACCGCCCGAAGGGCGCGCGCCGGGGAAGGACCGCCCGGGGCCGGGGCGCAGGAGGTTCCGGTGGACGCTGCGAGCCAAGCTGATGGCCGGCTTCCTCGTGGTCGACCTCCTGGTGCTGGCGGTGGGCGTGGTCGCCGTCGCGGGGCTGAGGGCCGAGGCGTCCGGTTACCGCCTTCTCACCGAGCGGGCCGTGCGGATGGAGCTGGCGGCCTGGCGGCTGAACCAGGCGGAGACCGACGCCGAGCGCTCGGTCGCCATGTACCTCCTGACCGGGGATTCCACCTACGAGAGCAGTCTCGAGTCCGCGGTCGCCCAGTCGGACGCCGCCGCGCGCGAGATGGCCGGCCTGGCCACCTCCCCGGCGGAGCGGCGCCGGCTGGGCGACCTGCAGCGCGTGCGCCAGGCCTACCACGCGGACGTGCGGCGGGTGGTGCAGGACGCCGCCTCGCTCCACCCGGGGGACACCATCGCCATGATCGGCCAGACCTCCGAGCTTCACTCGCTCCGCGCCGTGGTCAGCCAGGGCGCCGACGACCTGGTGGCCATGGCCTCCCAGGAGGCCGAGCGCCTGGAGCGAGCGGCGGAGAGGACCGCCAGCCAGAGCACCGGGGCGACGGCGGCGGTCACCCTGGGGGCGCTGGCGGCGGCGGTGGCGGCGGCCCTCTGGCTCTCGCACCTCTTCTCGGCGCCCTTGCGCGGGCTGGCCGCGGCGGCGGAGCGGGTGGGCCGCGGGGAGCTCAAGCTGGGGGCGATGCCGGCGACGGGCGACGACGAGAGCGGTGACCTGGCGCGAAGCTTCCAGAGGATGGTCGACGAGCTGCGTTCGCTCCTGGGCGGGGTCCGCGCCACTGCCCAGCAGCTCTCGGCCACCGGCCGCGAGCTCCTGACCTCCGGCGACGGGACGGCCCGGGCCGCCACCGAGATCGGCGAGGCCATCGGCCGGGTCGCGGCCACGGCAGGCGCGCAGGCGGCGCAGGTCGAGGCGGCGGCCGGCGCGGTGGCCGACCTGCGGGCGGCCATCGAGCAGATCGCCCAGGCGGCCGAGCGGCAGGCGAACCAGGTGGAGGAGGCCTCGCGGACGCTGGAGGTCCTGGGCGAGGCCATCCGGGCCGTGAGCGAGGAGGGCGGACAGGCGCTGGCCAGCTCCGGACGGGCGATGGAGGCCAGCCGGAGCGGGGGTGAGGCGGTTTCGGCCACGCTGGTCGACCTGGCCCGGGTGCGGGAGCTCTCCGCCACGGCGACGGCGGCGGTGGCGGAGCTGGGCGAGCGCTCCCGGCAGGTGGGGCGCATCGTGGAGACGGTGGCGGGTCTGGCCGAGCAGACCAAGCTGCTGGCGCTCAACGCGGCCATCGAGGCGGCGCGGGCGGGCGAGCACGGGCGCGGTTTCGCCGTGGTGGCCCAGGAGGTGCGCCGGCTGGCGCAGCGCTCCACCGAGGCGACCCGGGAGATCGGCGAGATCCTCGAGCGCATGGCCGGCGGGGTGGGTGGGACGGCGGCGGCCATCGCCCAGGTGGACGAGCGGCTCCAGGCCGGCGCCTCCCGGGTCGACGAGGCGCAGGAGGCCCTCGGGGCGATCCGGACGGCGATCGAGGAGACCGATCATGCCATCCGCTCCATCGCCGCGCGGAGCGAGGCGGCGCGGGAGCACGCCGGGGCGCTGGCACGGGTGATGGAGGGGCTGGCCACGACGGCGGAGGAGAACGCGTCGGCCGCGGAAGAGATGGCGGCCAGCGCCGCCGAGGTGGGCCACGCCATGGGGCTGCTGACCGCCGACAGCCAGGCCACCGCCTCGGCCAGCGAGGAGGTGAGCGCCGCCGTGGAGGAGCTGGAGGCCTCGAGCCGCGAGATGCGGGAGACGGCGGCGGAACTGGCCGGGCTGGGGGAGAGGCTGCGGGAGCAGCTGACCCGCTTCCGGCTGGAGGAGGAAGCGGGGCCGGAAGAGGCGCCGGAGACGGGGGACGCTTCCTCGCCGACCGACGCCTGAACGGCGCCTTCTCCGCGGTCCGGACGCCACGCCCGCGGCCTGCCATGTGCCCGGTGGCTGCAAGCGGTCAGGCTTCGGGCTTCTCGCCGGGCTCTCCGCCGAGCTCTTGCAGCCGCCGGCGTACCATCCGCAGGCGTTCCTCCAGATGGGTCGCCATCCGCTCGAGATGCTGGCGATCCTGCCAGTGGGGCGGCTCCAGGCCGGCAGCCTGCCAGCCGGGGCCGCGGCCGCCGGCGGCCTGCCAGCTGCGAGCTCCGCACCCTCCGGGCATGCCCCCACCGTGGCGCATCGTTCCACCTCCTTCCTCTCCGTGTCGTGGGACGAGGCGGTAGCTGCCACCGCCCACCGCGATGACCCAGCCCTGGGTCAGAGCCTGGGCCGTCTTGCGGCGTGCCGTCGCCAGGAGGCGCTGAAAGGTGCTCTGGGAGACGCCCATCCGGGCGGCCGCAGCTTCCTGGTCGAGGTTCAGCGCGTCCGCCAGGCGCAGGCTCTCCCACTCGTCCACCGTCAGATCCACCCGCCCGGGCCCGGCCGGCGGGCCTCCGGCGGGAAGGAAGGCGGTGACGGGCGGCTCACAGCCGATCCAGCGCGGCTTCCGGTGCCGGGGCATCCTCCTCGCTCCTCCCGTAATGGGTATATACCCAATATGGCGTCACTGCAAACCGTCCCGGAAAAATCACCCGAAGGTGCGATCCTCGGTTCGCCCGGACCGGGCTGACGCGGCCGGGTCCCAGGCCCCTACCTTCAAGGTGGCGGAGGCGCGTCGCATCTTCCGCAGGCGCGACTTCCCGCCGGGGAGGTGGAGGCGGTGGGTCTGCCCGCGCTGGCGCCCTGGGTCGGCGGAACCGGCGACCTGGGGACGGCACCGCCCTGGCCGGCGGTGGGGGCGGGTCTGTTGGTGGCGCTGGCGGTCTGGGCCGCCGGGCGGCTGCTCGAGCGGCTGGACGCCCGCTTCCACGCCCAGGAGCTCCGCCGGATCGAGGCCTTCCTCGACCAGGAGTTGGAGGTGGAGCACGGCTGGGTCACCTGGGTCTACGCCGGCCTGAACGAGGAGAGCCGCGCCCTCTACCGGCAGGTGGCGCGGCAGGAGCGGTTCGTGGGCCGCTTCCTCCGGCTGGAGGTCGGCGAGCGGGCGGAAGGCCATCCGGGCGACGGCTGGCCCGGCGACGGCCCGCTCTACGGGCACCGGCTGATCCTCCACTTCGACACCGAAGAGGGCAGCCGGACGGTCTGGGTGGACGGCTTCGGCGGCGTGGAGGTGGAAGAAGGGACGCTGCGGGTGCTGCAGTGCGGTTCCGACCCCTACCTGCTCCGCCTGCGCAAGGCTGACCGGCGGACCGCCCTGGCTCCGCGCCGGCGCCCGCCCGCCTAGCCGGGCCCCGGGGCCGCTCAGGAACCGCCCGCGCGCGGCACCCCGTCGCTACCGGCCCCGCGCCCGCCCCCCAGGAGCGGTTCCAAAAGCCGCGTGAACTCCATCGGGATGACGAACTTGGTTCCCTGGCCCTGGGCCATGCTGCGCAGGACGTCCAGGTACTCCAGCGTCATGGTGTTGGCGTCGACGGAGCGGGCCACGCCGTAGATCGCCTCCAGCGCCGTGGCAAGCCCCTGCGCGGCCAGGATCTGCGACTGCTTGGCGCCCTCGGCGCGCAGGATGGCCGCCTGCTTCTCGCCCTCCGCCACCGTCACCGCCGCCTGCTTCTGGCCTTCGGCCTCGGTGATCATGGCCCGCCGCGCCCGCTCCGCCGACATCTGGCGGACCATCGCCTCCTGGACGTCGGCCGGCGGCGTGATCTCGCGGATCTCCACCCGCGTCACCTTGACCCCCCAGCCCTCGGTGACCTCGTCCAGCTTGTCCGCCAGCGTCTGGTTGATGTAGTCCCGCCGCGCCAGCACGTCGTCCAGGGTGAGGTCGCCCACCACCGCGCGCAGGTTGGTGGTGGCCAGACCGATCACCGCGCTGGAGAAGTCGGTGATGCGGACCACCGAGTTGACCGGGTCCTCCACCCGCGAGTAGACGAGGAAGTCGATGCCGATGGGCGCGTTGTCCTTGGTGATGGAGGTCTGCTTGGGAATCTCCAGGAAGCGCTCGCGCAGGTCGACGGTGACCGGCCGGTCGACGACGGGGATGAGCAGGACCAGACCCGGGCCGCGATGGCCGATGCACTTCCCCAGGCGGAAGACCACCAGCCGCTGGTACTCGGGGACGATGTGGATGACTGCCCGCAGTAGGAGGACGACGATGGCGAGGACGAGCAGGAAGAGGATCAGACCGGGGATCGACATGCTTTCCACCGCCCTTTCGCCCGCTCTCGGGCTCCTGCCGCCTCATTCTCCCCGGGCAGGGGTTCCGCCTGCAGGCCCGGCGACCGGCCGGACTTCCAGTTCGAGCCCGCGGACCGCCACCACCTCCACCTCGCTGCCGGGAGGAAGCTCGCCCGCGCCCCCCGTCCCTCCGTCCCCGTCCCCGCCCGCTCCGCCCCGGACGAGGACCGCCCGCCAGTCGCTGCCCGCCACCGCGACGAGCCCCGCGGGCTCGACCCCCGGCGGCCGGACGGCGACCACCACCCGCCCGCGCAGGCCGACCAGGGCGGCGGTCCCCAGCGGCATGGCAGGCCGGCGCGTCCGCCGGACCAGCCAGCCCAGGGCCAGGCTGCCCGACAGGGAGAAGAGGAGGAGCCCCCCCACCAGCCAGGGCGAGAGCTGCGGAGCGGGCGCGCCGGGCACGCCCGAGGCGGGGAACAACAAGAGCGTTCCCAGGAGGAAGGCGACCGCGCCGGCGGCGGTGACGAACCCGTGCGCCTGCACCTTCAGGTCGACCAGGAAGAGGACCAGCCCGGTCAGCACCAGGAGGATCCCGGTGGCGCTGGCGCTGAGCAGCTCCAGCCCGAGGAGGCCGACCAGCGCGGCGATGGCGCCGACCACGCCGCTGACCAGGTTGGGGTGCGCGAACTCGGCGACGATCGCCCAGAAGCCGAGCGAGAGCAGGAGGAGCGCCAGGTTGGGGTCGGCCAGCGCCTCGGCCGCCTCGGTCCACCAGGGGACGGGCTCGACGCGGAGGGCGGCGCCGGCCAGCTGCAGGCGGGCCCGGCGTTCGCCGGCGGCGGTGCTCAGGACCACCTCCCGCCCGTCCAGCTCCCGGAGCAGCTCCGGCAGCGACGGGGCCAGGGCGTCGACCACGTGGAGGCGGAGCGCCTCCTCCGCCGGGAGCGAGGCGGCGCTCCGGACCGCCTCCGCCGCCCAGGCGGCGTTCCGGCCGTTCCGCTGGGCCCAGGCGGTGATCATGGCCACGGCGTCCGCGGTCACCTTCGCCTCTTCGGTCGCCCCCAGCTGGGCGCCCCCGAGGCCCACCGGGCTTGCCGCGCCGATCTCGGTGCCCGGCGCCATGGCGGCCAGGTGGCCGGCGTACGCCAGGAAGGTGCCCGCCGAGGCCGCCCGGGCGCCGGGCGGGTAGACGAAGACGATGACCGGCACGCGGCTGGAGAGCATGGCCCGGGCGATCCGCCGCATGCTCTCCATCCCGCCCCCGGGCGTGTCCAGCTCCAGGACGAAGGCGGCGGCGCCGTCCCGCTCCGCCTGCCGGATCCGGCCGACGATCAGGTCGGCGCTGACGGGGTTGATCGCCCCCTGGAAAGGAAGCACCTCCACCCGCCGCCGGGGCTGCGCCGCGGCGCCGCCCGGCGAGGCGGTCGGCAGAAGCGCCGCCAGCGCCAGGAGGAAGAGGCAGGCGGCGAGGCGGCGGCACCACGCCGGGGAGGCACGGAAGCGGCGGGTGTCTGCGGGGGTGCGGAGGGGAGCGCGCACGGCCTCACTTCCTTTCCGACGGGCCAAAGCTTCGTCGGAGGGGAGGGAGCTCCTCTTCTCCGGGAGGCGCCGACCCGGGTGCGCCCGGCGCCCGCTTCGCGTTGACGCCCCCGTCCGGCGGACCTATGCTCGATGCAAACGGGATCAGCCTTCGGGGCAGGGTGAGGGGGCCGGTGCACGGCCGGCGACCCGATTCCCGATCGGTGGTGATGCCTCCTCCGGCGGCGCCGGAGCGGGGACGAGCCCATCCGCCTCAACGCGTGAGCCGGTGCGAATCCGGAGCCGACCGTACAGTCGGAGTGGGCGAAGGCGCCCGAGCCGGCAGGATCCTGGCCGGCGCGGCCGCCCCGCGGGTGGCCGGCCGCCAGGGCTCGGACGCAGAACCCTCCTCCCCAGCCCCGGGCGTCTCGCCCGGGGCTCGCCGCTTCCTTCCCCCGCCCGAGCCCCGCCCCGAGGCCCCTGGGAGGGATGGTGGATGAGCGGCGTTACGGGTGCAGGCGCGGAGCAGGAGGGTCGCCAGGCGGGCGACCCGCTTCTCCAGCGCGGCTTGGCCGAGATGCTGAAGGGCGGCGTGATCATGGACGTGACCACGCCCGAGCAGGCGCGCATCGCCCAGGAGGCGGGCGCCGTGGCGGTGATGGCGCTGGAGCGGGTGCCGGCCGACATCCGGGCGGCCGGCGGGGTCGCCCGCATGGCCGATCCCGCGCGGGTGAAGGCGATCATGGAGGCGGTCACCATCCCCGTGATGGCCAAGGTCCGCATCGGCCACTTCGCCGAGGCGGAGATCCTGGAGGCCCTGGGCGTCGACTACATCGACGAGAGCGAGGTGCTCACCCCCGCCGACGAGGAGTTCCACATCGACAAGAGGCGCTTCCGGGTCCCCTTCGTCTGCGGCGCCCGCGACCTGGGCGAGGCGCTGCGCCGCATCGCGGAGGGCGCGGCCATGATCCGCACCAAGGGCGAGCCCGGCACCGGCAACGTGGTGGAGGCGGTTCGCCATCTCCGCCGCGTCCGGTCGCAGATCCGGCGCCTCCGGGAGCTGCCGGACGAGGAGCTGGTCCGCGAGGCGCGGGAGCTGGGCGCGCCGCTGGAGCTGGTGCGGGAGACGCGCGACCTGGGCCGGCTTCCTGTGGTCAACTTCGCGGCCGGAGGCGTGGCCACGCCCGCGGACGCGGCGCTGCTCATGCGGCTCGGCGCCGACGGCATCTTCGTCGGCTCCGGCATCTTCAAGTCGGCCGATCCGGCGCGCCGCGCCCGCGCCATCGTCCTGGCCACCGCCCACCCCGAGGACCCGGCGCTCCTGGCCGAGGTCTCCCAGGACCTGGGCGAGGCCATGCCCGGCATCGAGACCGGCACGCTGGAGCCCGCCCAGCGGATGCAGGAGCGGGGGATCTGAGGATGGCCGCAGCGGGGGGAGGGCTCCACGGCGCGGAGGCGGGTCGGCTGCGGGTCGGCGTGCTCGACCTCCAGGGCGACGTGCGCGAGCACGCGGCCGCGCTGGAGCGGGCGGGGGCCGAGGTTCGCCGGGTGAAGCGGCCGGAGGAGCTGGAGGGACTTGCCGGCCTGGCGTTGCCCGGCGGCGAGAGCACGACGCTCCGGAGCCTCCTCGCCCGGGACGGCTGGCCGGAGGCGCTCCGGAGGGCGGTCGAGGCGGGGCTCGGGCTCTTCGGCACCTGCGCGGGCGCGATCCTGATGGCACGCGAGATCGAGGGCGAGGGGCCCGGCCCGCTCCCGGTCCTGCCGATCACCATCCGCAGGAACGCCTTCGGGCGGCAGATCGACTCCTTCGTCGCCCGCATCGCGCCGGAGGAGCTGGACCCGGAGCTGGCGGGATCGCCGCCGGAGCCGCTGGAGGCAGTCTTCATCCGCGCCCCCCGCATCGCCGCGGTGGCCCCAGGGGGCGCCCGGGTGCTGGCCCGCTGGCGGGGCGAGCCCGTGCTGGTGGGGCGCGGACGCTGGCTGGCCAGCACCTTCCATCCGGAGCTGACGCGGGACCTGCGGGTCGCCCGCACCTGGCTCGGCCTCCTGGCCAGCCGAGGCTGAGCTCCCGCGGTAGGATGCGGACGGGGGTGGAGCGATGGCAGCCGGCCGGATCGTCGACCTGGTCGTGCTCCTCTATCTGGTGACGCAGGCGGCCGCCGGTCTCCAGACGGGCTTCTTCCTCTCCGCATCGGGATTCCTGGGCCGGTTGGTCGGGCTCTACGTCGCCTGGCGGGCAGCCCCGGTCCTGGCGGGGAGCGCCGCCGGCCGCTCGGCCGCAGCGCAGCTGGGCGCCTGGTTGGCGAAGCAGCTGGGGACCGGGGCGGTGCCCGCTGCCTCGCAGGGGACGGCGGGGCCGCTCCTGCCGGTCGCGATCCAGATCGACCAGGCGGCGCGGCTCCTGGTCTGGATCGCCGCCTTCGCGCTGGTGGCGCTCCTGGCGGAGGTGACGGTCCACCTGCTGGGCCGCCTCCTCCAGGGGACGCTGGGCCGGTTGCCGGGCGTCTCCCTCCTCAACCGCCTCGCCGGCGCGGCCGTCCAGTTCGCCGGCGGCGCGCTGATCGTCTCCATCCTGGCCGACCTGGCCATCCAGGCGGCGGGGCCGCTCCGCGCGCCCGGCTTCGCGGCCGCGCTGCATCACTCGCAGATCGTCCGGACGCTGGCGCCTTTCGGGCACGCCATCCTGGCGCTGGGGCCGCAGCAGGCGCTGGACGCGTTCCGTCTCTCGCGCTGATGCCGCCCGGGCCGGGCGGAGCGCCCCCGGCAGGTGGAACGCCGGTGCCCGGCTAAGCCTCCCTGCCGGGAGGGGTGGATTTGCCGGATGCGCACGGCCGGGACGCGAGGAAGGTGGCCGCCCGCGGCGGGCGGCTGCCGGATGCGCGCCCGAGCCGCCTGCTCGACGGCCCGGGGCGGATCCCGGACGCGGCCGCCGGCCGGATCGATCCGCCGCCGGCCGGCGGCGACGAGGCGCGCCGCGCCCTGGCCGGGCTGGGTGCCTCCCTCCTGGTCGGCCTCGCGGTGGCCTCCTGGCCCGGTCTGCCGGCCGGCGCCGCGCGACCGGCCCTGGCGGTGGCCGCGGGCGCGGTCCTTCTCTGGATCGCCATGCCGGTGGCGTTGCCCGTGGGCGCGCTGCTGGCGGTGGTGGCGCTGATCCTGAGCGGCGCGGCGACGCCGGACCTGGCCTTCAGCGGCTTCGCCTCCGAGGCGACCCTCCTCCTCATCGGCGGCATGTTCATGGCCCGGGGCGTGGAGATCTCGGGCCTGGCGCGGCGGGTGGCGCTGGAGCTGGCCTGGCGCGCCGGGCGGCGACCCGGAGGCACGCTGCAGGCGCTCCTCCTCCTCCCGCAGGTGCTGGCCTGGGGCGTCCCGGCCAACGCGGTCCGCTCGCAGCTGATGCTGCCGGTGGTGGAGGCGATGCTGGAGCGGGCGCGGGAGCCCGGCGAGCCGCCCGGTTCGGAGCAGGCGCGGCGACGCCAGTGGATGCTGGCCCTCGCCTTCGGGGGCAACGTCTCCAACAGCGGCCTGCTTCCTGCGGCGGTGGGGAACATCCTGACCGCCGCCATCCTGGCGCGCAGCCTGGGGTTGCACGTGGGCTACTTCACCTGGCTCCTGGGCGCCTGGCCGGTCTGGCTGGGGGGCCTCCTGGCGGCGGGACCGGTGATCCGCTGGACCTCTCCGGCGCCGGAGCCGGGACCGGCCTTCCTGGAGCGGCTGGGCGCGGAGGTCCGGGGCCTGGGGCCGCTGGCCGCGGCGGAGCGGCGGGCGCTGGCGTGGATCGCGGTGGCCATCCTGCTGTGGGCGACGGGAAGCTGGACGGGAATCCCGCTCTCGGCCACCGCGCTGCTGACGGGGCTGGCCATGGCGATTCCTGGGGTGGGGGTGGCCCCCTGGACCGAGATGTCGCGGATCGGCTGGGGGACGATTCTCACCGTGGCCGGGACCATCGGTCTCGGCAACGCCCTCACGGACAGCGGCGCAGCCGCCTGGCTGGCGCAGGGCCTGGCGGGGAGCCCGCTGGGGGCGGCCCTGGGGCGGCCGGGCTGGGACGTCCTCCTCCTGGCCGTCCTGACGCAGCTGCTCCACCTGGTGCTCAGCAACGTCTCCAGCGAGGTGGTGGTCCTGGCGCCGCTGGTCATCTCGCTGGCGCGGGCGCACGGGGCCGACCCGCTCGCCTGGGGGATGGTGCTGGCGCTCTCCGCGGACAACGGCTATCTCCTGGCGGTCCAGACCGTCTCCAACATGGTGGCGGTCACCCAGGGCCGGCTCCGGCAGCGGGAGATGGGGTGGCCGGGACTCTGGATGACCGCCGCCAACGTGGCTCTGGTGGTGCTGACGGCGACGCTCTGGTGGCCGCGGATCGGGATCGGCGGCTAGACGGCGGGACGGGCCCCGCCGTCTGGCCGCTGCGGCCGGCCGGCCGTGACACCCGGGGATCCTCACCGCGCCCGGCGCCGGCCCAGGGATGATGGGGCGCTTTCCCCCGACGCTGCGAAGGTGAGCAGGAGGAAGCCTTCCCCGGCCCGCGAAGGAAAACCGAAATGCACGCGGGGAGGGTGAAAAATGTCGGAAAGCGCTCGGATCGAGGCCTCCGTGCAGCGCAAGCGGATGCTGCGCATCATCCCGTACGTCTTCCTCCTCTATATCATCGCCTACCTCGATCGGGTCAACGTCGGCTTCGCCGCCCTGGAGATGAACAAGGAGCTGGGCTTCGACCCGGCCGTCTTCGGCCTGGGCTCCGGCATCTTCTTCTTCGGGTATTTCATCCTGGAGATCCCGTCCACGGTGATGGTGGAGCGCTGGAGCGCGCGGCGCTGGATCGCCCGGATCCTGGTCACCTGGGGGATCGTCGCCATCCTGATGGCCTTCATCCGGACACCCTGGCAGTTCTACCTGGTCCGCTTCGTCCTGGGCCTGGCGGAGGCCGGCTTCTTCCCGGGGATCATCCTCTACCTGACGCACTGGTTCCGCCAGGAAGAGCAGGCGCGGGCGGTGGCGCTCTTCATGAGCGCGCTCGCCGTCTCCAACATCGTGGGCGCGCCCGTCAGCGGCTACATTCTCCAGCATGTCCACTGGCTCGGCCTGGCCGGCTGGCAGTGGGTCTACATCCTGGAAGGGCTGCCCGCCGTGGTTCTCGGGTTCCTGAACATCTGGCTGATGGCGGACCGGCCGGCGGAGGCGCGCTGGCTGACCGACCAGGAGAAGCGCTGGCTGCAGGGCGAGCTGGACCGCGAGGCGGCCGCCGTCCGCCAGCGCCACCAGCTGACGCTCTGGCAGGGACTCCTGCGCTGGGACACCTGGCGGCTGGCGCTGATCTACTTCTTCTGGATCACCGGCTTCTACGGCTTCGGCATCTGGCTCCCCACGATCCTCAAGCACATCACCACCTCGCAGAACGACCTGCTGGTGGGCCTCCTGACGGCCGCCGCCTACATCCCTGCGCTGGTCGCCATGATCCTGGCGGGCCGGCACTCCGACCGGACGGGTGAGAGGAAGTTCCACCTGTTCACGGCCATCGTCGCGGGGGCGGCAGCCCTGCTGGTCAGCGCGCTGGCCGGCGGCCAGGTGGTCCTCGCCTTCGCCTTCTTCACGCTGGCCGCCATCGGCATCTACAGCGCCTTCGGGCCCTTCTGGTCGCTGCCTTCCACCTTTCTCACCGACGACGCCCGCGCGGCGGGCATCGGGCTGGTCAACTCGGTGGGCAACCTGGGCGGCTTCGTCGGCCCCTTCGCGGTGGGTTACCTGAACAAGGCGACCGGCCAGTTCATGAGCGGGCTGCTCTTCCTGATCGCCAGCCTGTTGGTGGCAGGCTTGCTGGTGCTGACGCTCCGGCAGCAGACGCCGGGCCTGGTGGCCGAGCCGCCCGTCGGCGGCGCGCCCGGCGCGGGGCAGGAGGTATGAGCGTTGGGCCGCTACCGGCAGCTCTTCGAGCTGGGCGGCCGCGTGGCGCTGGTGGCGGGAGCCGCCTCGGGCCTGGGCCGCGCCTCGGCCGAGGCGCTGGCCGACTTCGGAGCGCACGTCGTCTGTGCCGACCTGGACGCCCAGGGGGCGGAAAGGACGGCGGAGGCGATCCGGGCGGCCGGCGGCGAGGCGAGCGCGGTGGCGCTGGACCTGACCGACCCGGAGGCCGTCTCCCGGGTGGTGGAGGCGACCGCCGCCCGCCGGGGCCGGCTGGACGTGGCGGTGACCACGCCCGGCGTCAACGTGCGGAAGCGGCTCCTGGACCTCTCCACCGCGGAGTTCGACCGGGTGATCGGCCTCAACCTGCGCGGCACCTTCCACTTCCTCCGCGCGGCCGGCCGCCGGATGGCCGCGCAGGGCGGGGGCAGCCTGATCGCCTTCGCCTCGATCCGTGCGCAGGTGGTGGAGCCGGGACAGGGCGCCTACGCGGCGACCAAGGCGGGCACGCTCCAGCTGGTCCGGGCGCTGGCCGCCGAACTGGGCCCACGGGGCGTCCGGGCCAACGCGGTGGCGCCCGGCGTGATCGAGACGCCGCTCACCGCGCCGATCCGGAGCGATCCCGAGTGGGCGCGGCAGTACGCCGCGCGGACGGCCCTGGGCCGCTGGGGTGAGCCGGAGGAAGTGGCCACGGCGGTGGTCTACCTCGCCTCCGACGCCTCGCGGTACGTGACCGGGACGCTCTTCCTGGTCGACGGCGGCTGGACGGCCGTGGACGGGCGATACGAGCCGCCGCTCTGACCGGACGGCCGGAAGCGGAGCTCGCCGATCCACTGGGCGACCACGGCGATGCCCCGGCCGCGCCGCTGCAGCCGGCCCACCACCCGCAGGGGCGGTGTCTCCGGGCCGAAGAGCAGGTGCCCGTAGCGCTGGTACGTCCCCTCGAAGACGGTGACGTCGGTCAGGCCGGTCTCATCCTCCAGCGAGAGGAAGACCACCGTCCGCCCGCTCCGCGTGGGCGGGCGGTGGGGCCGGACCGGCAGCCCGGCCACCCGGACCAGGTGCCCGTCCGGCACCTGCTCCAGCTGCCGGCGGCTGAGGAAGCCCTCCCGGCGCAGTCGCTCGCGCCAGAAGCGCATGGGATGGCCCTCCACGCTCATCCCCAGGATCCCGTACTCGAGGAGGAGCCGCTCCTCCGGCGTGAAGTCGGGGCCCGTCTCGGCCGGCCGGAGCTCCAGGGCCGGCTGGAAGCCGGCGGGTGCCGAGGGGTCCTCCGCGGGCGGGAGCCAGGCCAGGAGCGCCCGCCGGTTGGGATGGAGGGCGTCGAAGGCGCCGGCGAGGACAAGCCGCTCCAGCGTGTCCCGCTCCACCCGCGTCCGCCGCCGGAAGTCGACGAAGGAGGCGAAGGCCCTCTCCCGGCGAGCTTCCAGGATGGAGGCCAGCTCCGTCTGCCGGATCCCCTTCACCTGGGAGAGGGGGATGCGGATCGCCTTCCGTCCTCCCCGTGTCTCCACCTCGAACCGCTCGCCGCTGCGGTTGACGTCCAGCCCCAGGAGGCGGACGCCGCGGTTGCGCGCCTCGTTGACCAGCGTCGCCGGCGCGTAGAAGCCCATCGGCTGGTTGTTCAGGAGCGCGGCGAAGAAGTGCGCGGGGTGGTGGGCCGAGAGGTAGGCCGTCCAGTAGCTGGTGGTGGCGAAGGCGGCGGCGTGTGCCTCGCTGAATCCATAACTGGCGTAGCCCTCCAGGGAGGCGAAGACCTGGCGCGCGATCTCCTCCTCCACGCCCCGGGCGGCCGCGCGGCGGACGAACTCCTCCCCCATCGCGTGCATCTCCTGGCGGGAGCGGGCGTGGGTCATCAGCCGGCGGAGCCGGTCGGCCTCGCCGGGGGTGAAGCCGGCCAGTTCGGTGGCGATGGCGATCACCTGCTCCTGGAAGAGGACGACCCCGTAGGTCTTCTCCAGGATGGGCACCAGCGCCGGGTGGGGGAGGGTGACCGGCTCCCGTCCCTGCCGCCGGGCGACGTAGGGATCGACCATGTTCCCCTTGATGGGACCCGGGCGGATGAGGGCCAGGCTGGCCACCACGTCCTCCAGCCGCTCGGCCCCCAGGCGTGCCTGGAGCGCCCGTTGGGCGGGGCTCTCCAGCTGGAAGACGCCCACGGTCTCCCCCCGTCGGAGGAGCCGGTAGGTGGCCCGGTCGTCCAGAGGGAGCGCCTCGTACCGGAAGCCGGGACGTTCCCGGATCACGCCGGCCTCCGCATCCTCCAGCAGGCTGAGCGCCTTGAGCGAGAGGAGGTCGATCTTGACCAGGTTCAGCTCCTCCACGTCGTCCCGGTCGAACTGGGCGATCTGCACCCCCTTGGCCGCCCACTGGAGCGGGGTCACCTCCCGGATGGGCTCGCCGCTGATCACGAGGCCCCCCAGGTGCGTCCCCAGGAAGCGGGGGATACCGGCCAGGCGGACGCTGGCCTCGAGGAGCGGCCGGTAGCGCTCCTCCCGCCAGGGGCCGCGGCGCAGCTCCGGGAAGCGCTCCAGCGCCTCGGGGATGGCGTCGGCGGGCAGGTGGGGGAGGCTCTTGGCCAGCGCGTCGACCTCCTCCGGCGGGTAGCCCAGCACCCTGCCCATGTCGCGCACCGCCGAGCGCGCCTGGTAGGTGACGTAGGTGGCGACGGCGGCCACGTGCTCCTGCCCGTAGCGGGCGATCACCCGCTCGGCCACCCGGTCCCGGTGGCGGGCGTCGAAGTCGAGGTCGATGTCCGGCTTCTCCGCCCGCTCCAGGCTCAGGAAGCGCTCGAAGGGCAGGTTGCGCGCGATCGGGTCGACCTCGGAGAGGCGGAGGCAGTAGGCGAGCGCGCTGGCCCCGGCCGAACCGCGGCCCGCGCAGCGGATCCCCTCCCGGCGGGCGTCCTCCACCACCTGCCAGGCGGTCAGGAAGTAGTCGGCGTAGCCCAGCCTCTCCACCACCCGGAGCTCCCGCTCCAGCCGCTCGCGGACGGCCGGCGTCAGGCGGCCGTACCGCTCGCGGGCGCCGGCCAATGCCAGGCGGCGGAGATAGCTGTCGGCGCTCTCGCCTTTGGGCACCGGGAAGCGCGGGTAACGGCGCCGCGCCGGATCCAGCGCCGGCCGGCAGAGCTGGGCGATCTCCCAGGCGTGCTCCAGCGCCTCCGGCGCCCAGGCGAAGCGCCGGGCCATGGCGGCCGGGTCGTGCAGGCTCAGGTCGTCGTTGAGCGGGCGCTCGGGGTGCGCCTCTTCGACGGAGATGCCCAGGCGGACGCAGCTGAGCAGGTCGTGGGTGCGGAAGCCCCCCGGCGTCGCGTGGTGGACGTCGTGGGTGGCCACCAGCGGGATGCCGAGGGTCTCGCCCAGCTCCCGGAGGTGGCGGTTGAGGAAGCGGTCCCCGGGGAGGAGCGCTTCCTGCACCTCGAGGTAGAAGCGCTCCCCCCAGAGCGCGCGGTGGCGGCGGGCGGCCTCCAGCGCGCCGGCGAAGTCGCGGCGGAGGATGTGGTGGGCGATCTCTCCCCGCCTGCAGCCGGAGAGGGCGATCAGTCCCTGGTGATGGGCGGCCAGGCTCTCCCAGCGGACGCGCGGCTCCCCCCGCGGGTGGAGGAGGTGGGCGTCGGAGAGGAGCTGGCAGAGATGGGCGTATCCCTCCGGCCCCGTGGCCAGGAGCGTCAGGTGGTAGCCGCCCTCCAACGTCACCTCGGCGCCCTGGATCGGCTGGATGCCGGCGGCCCGGGCCGCGCGGGCGAAGCGGACGGCGCCGCTGACGTTGTCGTGGTCGGTGAGGGCCAGCGCCGGCATGCCCAGCTCGGCCGCTCGCCGGACCAGCTCCTCCGGCGAGCTGGCCCCGTCGAGGAAGGAGAAGGCGGAGTGCACGTGCAGGTGGACAAAGGGGATGCGCTTCACCGTCGGGCTCCTTTCGCCGGGACGGGCGGCGGTCTCAGTCGTAGAGACGATAGAGATACCAGGCTCCGGGCGCGTCGCCGTCCC
This sequence comes from Bacillota bacterium, assembly GCA_029961055.1. Taxonomy (NCBI): domain Bacteria; kingdom Bacillati; phylum Bacillota; species Bacillota bacterium. The sequence continues at coordinate 13,790 of JASBVM010000049.1, read as the reverse complement.
GGTAGATCTCCCAGAGCGCGCCGTCGACGGTCCGGAGGCGGAAGAAGAGCTTGGGCGACTCGCCTGCCCACCAGCGGCCGGCGTCCTTCCAGCGCTCCAGGATCGAGGCCACCGGGTAGCGGCCGCCGTGCCAGTAGAGGAGTTTCGGCCGGCCCGAGGCGTCGCAGAGGAGACGGAGAGGACGGGGCACGCCCGCTCACCTTCCGGCTCCCGCCCCGCCCCCGCCGCGGGGCGGATGGCAGCGGAGCGGGTCGTAGAAGGAGAGCATCCGCTCCCTCCGCCGCGCGGCAGGGTCCTCGGCGGCCGGGGCTCCTCCCCGGAGCAGGGCCAGCGGGTAGCGCCGGTTGACTTCCTGGAGGACCGCCTCGAGCCGGGCGATGCGATCGGCGCGGCGACCGCCCGCCAGATCCATCTGGACGAAGGCCTGCGGGGTCAGGCGGAGGACGTGGAGCGCCAGTCCCTCCACGGGGCCCGGGAGCCGCACCCCTTCGAGGAGGCCGGTCACGGCGGGAGAGAGCGAGGAAGGAGGGGCCTGACGCGGCAGGGCGGTGGCGTACTCCAGCTCCTTCCCCGTCACGCGGAGGCGGAGCCGCGCCTCCTGCCAGGCCAGCCCCCGCGAGCGCAGCTCCTCCGCCAGCTGCTCCGCCAGGTGGCGGGAGAGGGCGGTGAGAAGTTCGCCGGAGGTGACACCCTCCAGGGAGAGAGCCTGAACCAGCGATGCGACCGGCATCGGGCCTCACCTTCCTGGTGCAGCGTTCCACTTTCGTGAACAGGAGATACCGCGCGGGACCGAGGACGGAATCTCGTTCCATGCAGGACCTTGCGTCCCCGAGCGAAGCCAGTGTACACTCTCCGTGAACGATCGTCAACGCAGAGCGGGGGGCGCCGGCATGAGGGAGGGAGAACGGTCGGAGACGGGCAGCGTCGCCCTCGGCAAAGCTCTGGCCGCCCTCCGCCTTGCCAGGGGCCTCTCCCTGCGGGAGCTCGGGCGCCGCATCGGCAAGGCGGCTTCCACCGTCCAGGCCTGGGAGCAGGGGAGGCGGATGCCCGGCCTGGACGACCTGATGGTGCTGGCCCACGAGCTCGGCCACGACCTGGACGGGCTGGTCCGCCTGGCGGCCGGCCCGCGGCGCCAGCTGGAGCGTGAACTGGCCGGGGTGCGGCGGGAGCTCCGGCAGCTGGAGGGGGGAGGCGGGCGGGCATCCGGGGCGATCGCGTCGCGCCGGACCGAGCTGGCCCGCCGCCAGGCCTTCCTGGAACGGTTGCTGGCCGCCAGCGGGGCGGATCGAGGCGGCGCTGCCGGCGGGGAGGCGGACCGGCCCGACCCGGAACGGCTCGGGTTGCTCCCTGCGCGCCGGCTTCCCGTGGCCGGCGAGATCGCGGCCGGGCAGCCGCGCTTCGTGCTGGAAGAGGTGAGCGAGTTCGTCCACGTGCCCGAGGGCGTGGAGGCGACCTACGCGCTCCACGTGGTGGGCGACAGCATGGTGGGAGCCGGCATCGAGCCGGGCGACCTGGTGCTGGTCCGGGCCCAGGAGGCGGCGGAGCCCGGCGACGTGGTGGTGGCGCTCCTGGGCGGCCAGGAAGTGACGGTCAAGTACCTCCTGCGGGAGAACGGGCGCTACTTCCTGCGCGCCCACAACGCGGAGCGGCACTACCCGGACATCCCCCTGGGACCGGAGGACCGGATCCTGGGGGTGGTCGAGCACGTCCTCAAGCGGCCGGGTCCACCGCCCAGAGAGGGGCGAGACGGATGGGCGAGATCCTGATCGGCACCTCCGGCTACAGCTACAAGGACTGGGTCGGCCCGTTCTACCCGCCCGGCCTGCCCGAGCGACAGATGCTCGCCTTCTACGCGCAGCGCTTCCCCTTCACGGAGGTGAACGCCACCTTCTACCGGCTGCCGCCCGCCCGGACCTTCGAAGGGATGCTCCGCCACGTGCCGGCCGGCTTCCTCTTCACGATCAAGGCCTACCGGACGCTCACCCACGAGCGCGAAACCGGTTCCGAGCGGGACGCCCGGCTCTTCCGCGAGGCGCTCCGCCCCCTGGAGGAGGCCGGCCGCCTGGGTGCGGTCCTCCTCCAGTTCCCTTACGCCTTCAAGAACGAGGCGGCGGAGCGGGGCTGGCTCGGCCGCCTGCGCGAGTGGCTCCCGGACCTGCCGCTGGTGGTGGAGTTCCGCCACGAAGGCTGGTTCCGGGAGGCGACCTACGCCTGGCTCCGCTCGCTGGGCCTCGGCTTCACCAGCGTCGACGCCCCGCCCCTCCGCGGGCTGCCCAGGCCGGTGGCGGTGGCCACCTCCCCCATCGCCTACATCCGCTTCCACGGGCGGAACGCAGCCAGGTGGTGGAGCCACGGCGCCGCCTACGAGCGGTACGATTACCTCTACCGGGCGGAGGAGCTGGAGGAGTGGCTCCCCCGGGTGCGGGAGCTCGCCGCCCGCAGCGACCGCCTGTTCATCGCCTTCAACAACCACTACCAGGGCCAGGCCGTGGTCAACGCGCGCATGCTGGCCCGGCTCCTCGGCCTGGAGCCGGCAGGCGAGAGGCCAGGGGAGGGCGAACCGCCTCGCTGACCGTCTCGTGACGGCGGTTGCGGAAGGTGGGATCGATCCGTGGTCGTGACCGACGTGAGGCCCGCCCCGGCCAGGGCGGCGGGGTGGCTGGAACGGCTGCGCGGAGAGCTGCCGCGCGACCGGCTTCTGACCCGGCCGGGGGAACTGGCCGTCTACGCCTACGACGCGACGGGCGAGATCCGGATGCCCGACGCGGTCTTCCTCCCCGAGCGGGAGGAAGAGGTGCTGCAGGTCCTCCAGCTGTCGCAGCGCCTGGGCTTCCCTGTCATCGCGCGCGGGGCGGGCAGCAACATCTCCGGCGGTACCATCCCCCGCCAGGGAGGGCTGGTGCTCGCCTTCAACCGGATGCGCTCCGTCCTCTGGGTGGACCCGGACCGACTGCGCGCCCGGGTCCAGCCCGGCATCCCCAACCTGGCACTCCAGGAAGCGATCCGGCCCTACGGCCTCTTCTATGCTCCGGACCCGTCCAGCCACCGCGTCTCCACCCTGGGCGGCAACGTCAACGAGAACGCGGGCGGCCCGCGGTGCGTCAAGTACGGCGTCACCACCCGGCACGTGGTCGGGCTGCGGGCGCTCCTGGCGGACGGGCGGGCGCTGGAGCTGCGGCGGGAGGACGGCGGGCTCGACCTGCGCGGGCTGGTGGTCGGATCGGAGGGGACGCTGGCCGTGGTGACGGAGGTGGAGGTGGCGCTCACCCCCTTCCCGCCGCGGGAGATCACGCTGCTGGCCGCCTACGAGTCGATCGAGGCGGCGCTGGCCGGCGTCAGCGCCATCATCGCCGCCGGGGTGGTGCCGGCCTCCCTGGAGCTCCTGGACCGGGCCTCCATCGAGACCGTCCAGCCCTTCGTGCACGGCGCCTACCCGGAGGAGGCGGGAGCCGTCCTGCTCATCGACCTCAACGGCACGGAGCGGCACGTGGAGGCCGAGCTGGAGCGGGTGCAGGAGCTCCTCCGCCGCGGGGGAGCCGAGTGGCGGCTGGCCGAAAGCGACGAGGAGCGGGAGGCGCTCTGGCTCGGCCGCAGGGCCGCCTTCGGCGCCGCGGCGCGGGTGAGCCGGCATGTCTGGACCCAGGACGTGACGGTGCCGCGGCCGCGGCTGGTGGAGATGATGCGCCGGGTGGAGGAGATCGCCGGCCGCTACGGCCTGACCATCCTGACCGTGGCCCACGCGGGCGACGGGAACCTCCACCCGCTCGTCACCTTCGACCCCTCCGACCCCGACTCGGTCCGGCGGATGCACGAGGCGGACGACCAGATCCTGGCCGCCTGCGCCCGCATGGGCGGCTCCATCACGGGCGAGCACGGGATCGGCGTCGACAAGCTGCCCAACCTGGGCCTGATGTACTCGCTGCCCGAGCTGGAGCGGATGCGGCGGCTGAAGCTGGCCTTCGATCCCGAGGAGCGGCTCAACCCGGGCAAGGCCGTTCCGGACGCCGCAGGCCTGGCCCGGATCCAGGCCGGGGAGTGGCCGGGTCGCGAGCCGCTGGAGGCCTCTGCCTTCTCCGAACGGTTTGGCGGGGCGCTGGCCCGGTGGCGGGAGGGCGGAACTCCCGTCCTCCTCCAGGGTGGCGGCCGGCTCCTGGCCGCGCTGGCCGGAGCGGAGCCGCCGGCGGGAGAGGGTGGGCAGCGCTTCGAGCTCCGCGCTCCCCGGGGGATCGAGGTGGACCCTGAGAACCTGACGGCCGAGGTCGGCGCAGGGACCTCCCCGGCCGAGCTGCGCGAGGCGCTGGCCGCCGCGGGACTCCGCTACCCGGCCGACGAGGGCGACGGGCTCGCCTCCACGTTGGGCGGCCACCTGGCCAGCGGCGTCGGCGGGCCGCTGGCGGCGCTCCGCGGCGGGCCCCGGGACTGGGTCCTGGGGCTGGTGGTGGTGGACGGCGAGGGCGAGCGGCTCTGGCTGGGCGGCCGCAGCGTCAAGAACGTGGCCGGCTACGACCTGGTCCGGCTCCTCGTCGGCTCCTGGGGTGCGCTGGGCGCCATCGAACGGGCGGTCCTCCGCCTCGAGCCGCGGCCGGAGGTGCGGCGGAGCTGGCTGCTCCCGCTCCCGGCCGGAGCCCAGCCGCCCACCCCCAGGAGCGTCGCCGAGCTGGGACTCTCGGTGGCCGAGGTCCTTCCCGGCGGGGACGGCGGGGAGGGACGCCTCCTCTGGCTGGTCTGGGAGGGGCTGGCCGTGGAGGCGGACGCGCAGGCGGCGCGCCTGGTGGAGGAGCTGAGGCGGTCCGGGCTGCTGGCGCCGGGGGCGCTGCCGGAGGAGCGCCCCTACGAGGAGGTGCTCCCCCTCTGGCGGCGCGCCCGCGCCGCCGCCCTGGCCTCCGCGCGCCCGGCACTGGATCCCGCCCGCAGGGAGCTGGAGGAGCGGGTCCGCCGGGCCTTCGACCCGCTGGGGCTCTTCTGCACGCCGCGAAGGGGGGATGATCGGTGAGTCTGCCGCTGGAGGGAGAGAGGGTGGCCGAGCCGGCGCCCGCTGCGCCGGCCGGCGCGACCGGCCCGGGGGAAGGCTTGCGCCCGCGGCCGGACTTCGCCGGCCAGGCGGCCGAGGAGCAGATCGCCCACTGCATCAAGTGCGGCTTCTGCCTGCCCGCCTGCCCCACCTACTCGTTGACGCAGATGGAGGCGGCCTCTCCCCGCGGCCGCCTGGCCCTGGTGGAGGCGGTCCGGGAGGGGAGCATCGAGCCCGACGGCTGGTTCGCGGAGCAGATGTACTTCTGCCTCGGCTGCCGCGCCTGCGAGACCGCCTGCCCGTCCGGCGTCCGCTACGGCGAGGTGCTGGAGGCCGCGAGGGCCGAACTGGCCCGCATCCCGGACGTCGATCCGCTGGGCCCCCTGGGGCGCGCGCTCCTCCAGGTGGTGGAGCATCCGACGCTCCTTCGCGCCGTCGGCCGGCTCGGGCGCTGGTACCAGCGCGACCCCGTCGCCCGCCGCCTGGGCGAGCCGCTCCTCAGGGCGATGCCGGGCCGACTGGACGAGATGGCGCCCATGCTGCCGGAGGCGCCCGCCGGCGGGGAGGAACCGGTACCGGAGGCGGGTACGGGCGGGGAGGGGCGGCGGGAGGCTTCCTCCGCGCTTCCCGAGGTGGGCTGGTTCCCGGGCTGCGTCAGCCAGGCGCTCTTCGAGGGGGTCAATCAGGCCACGGTGGCCCTGCTGCGGGCGGCAGGCTATCCGGTGCGCACCCTGGCCGGCGCCCCGTGCTGCGGTGCGCTCCATGCCCACGCGGGGGAGACCGGCGAGGCGAAGCGGCTGGCGCGCCGGAACATCGCCGCCTGGGAGGCGGCGGGCAGGCCGCTGGTGGCCGAGAACGCGGGCGGCTGCGGGGCCTTCCTGAGCGAGTACGGGAGGCTGCTGGCCGACGATCCGGAGTGGGCCGAGCGGGCGGCCCGGTTCAGCGCCAGCGTTCGCGACTGGAGCCAGCTGGTCCGGATCGAGCCGGTGGAGACCGGGGCGCGGGACGGCGGGGCGGGCGGCGGCGCGGCGGCTGCCGCCGGGGTCTCGCGGGTCCTCACCTACCAGGATTCCTGCCACCTGCGGAACGGCCAGCAGGTCTACCGCGAGCCGCGGGAGATCCTCCGGAGCCTGCCCGGCTACCGCTTCGTGGAGATGGAGGGGGCCGACCGCTGCTGCGGCTCGGCCGGCATCTACAACTTCACCCACTACGAGGCGTCCATGGAGATCCTCGACGGTAAGATGGAAGCTGTCGATCGGAGCGGCGCCCGGACCGTCGCGGTGGCCAACCCCGGCTGCTACCTGCAGATGCGCCTGGGGGTCCACCGGGCCGGGCGGGAGGGTGAGCTGCGCGTGGCGCACGTGGCGGAGCTGGCCTGGGAGGCGGTCCGCCAGGGCGGGGCCCGCGCCCTGCCGCGCGAGGAGGGATGAACCAGGTGGTGGAGGTGCGGATCCCGGAGGACCTCTGGAAGCCGGAAGAGGCGCCTCAAGGGGTGCGCGTCATCTGGCTGCGCGAGGAGGGTGCCCGCGTCGAGCGCGGCGAGACCATCGCCGAGCTGGCCGTGGAGAAGGTCCAGTACGAGATCGAGGCGCCGGCCGGCGGGCGGCTCCGCCGCCTGCTTCCCGAGGAAGAGGCCGCCCGGCCGGGGGCGGTGATCGCCGCCATCGAGAAAGGCGCGTGACCTTGCCCCGCCGGCTCCGGTTCAGCGGGAGGCGGACGGCTTGGAGACGGACTCCGCCTCCTCCAGGTCGACCATCCAGCGGGCGAGGTAGACGCCGACCAGCGCCAGGTAGACCGTCCCCACCAGGAGGTGGATGGCGCCTGCCAGCTGCTGGTCCATCAGCACGCTCCATCCGAAGGGGTTCTCGGCCGCCTCGTAGTGGGCGTAGACGGGCCTCGGGCTGAAGAGGAACCAGATGCCCAGGAGCATCCCGACCGGCATGTTGGCGGCCGCGTAGCCCGCGGCGCTGGCCGCCGAGAGCCGGCGCGCGTGGGGACCCAGGCCGACCAGCCGGGACCAGTAGACCAGCGCCGCCACCAGGAAGGTGATGTGCTCGCTGTAATGGACCCAGTCGTTCCCCTGGGCGGCGTTGTAGAGCGGGGGCAGGTGCCAGAGGGCGAAGGCGGCGTTGAAGAACGCCCAGGCGACCGCCGGGCGGCCGAGCCACTCCGCCAGCCGGCGGAGCATCCGTCTCCGGCTGAACCAGGGGAGTGTCGCCCGGTTCCAGCGGCGGGGGAGGGCCCAGGCGAAGACCGGGGCCGGCAGGCCGAGGAGGAGGAGCGGCGCCGCCACGAGGATCAGCGACTCGTGCTGGATCATGTGGAAGGCGAAGGAGGCGTCGCCCAGGTCGTCCAGCGGGCCCTCCAGCGCCCAGAGCAGGGCGAGGAGGCCGAGGGCGAAGAGCGCCGCACGCCATGCGGGGACCGAGTTCCTTCCCGCGGCGCGGCGGAGGCGGAGCCAGCCGGCGGCGTAGAGCAGCGCCGCCAGCGCCGCGGGGACGAGCACCGTCGCCTCGGCCTGCCACCGGCCGGCGAACATGGCCAGGACGGGATGCGAGCGCAGGAAGAGGGAGGCCGCCTCGGAGGCGTGGTGGCCGCGCGCGCCGGACGGGTGAGCCGCCGCGGCCAGGATGAGCGGAGCTGCAAGGTTCACGGGACTTCCTCCTCCCCGCGCCGGGCCGGCCCGGACCCCTTGCCGGCGCACAGGATGCGGATCCTCGATCCCGGTCGTCTCTTCTTTGGTTAGGTGCTGTAGCGACTACACTTACTTTAGCTCACCGGCGGGATGGAGCCGAGGCGGGGAAGGCTCCTCCCGCGCCGCCTCCGAGCCAACTTCGACGCCGCGTCGCCCGCATCCGCGACAGGAAGGGTCGACCGCCGGGCGAAGCTTCCAGCGGGAGGTGGGTGGCGTGGCGCAACCCGGCGGTCCCGGCCACGCGGAGGGGACGGCCCCGCGGGCGGGCCGGACCGTCCGCATCGGTTCGGGCTCCGGCTACTGGGGCTCGGCCCTGGAACCCGCCCTGGATCTGGCGGAGCGCGGCCACCTGGACTATATCGGCTTCGACTACCTCGCCGAGCTGACCATGTCGCTCCTCCAGCGCGAGCGGCTCCGCAACCCCGGGAAGGGGTACATCGAGGACATGGTGGAGATGGTGCGGAGCCTGCTTCCTGCCGCCATCCGGAACGGGACGCGCCTCGTCGCCAACGGCGGCGGCGCCAACCCCCTCGGGGCGGCGGAGCGGGCGCTGGCGGTGGCCCGCGAACTCCGCCTGCCGCTCCGCGTCGGCGTGGTGGAGGGGGACGACATCCTGGTCCAGCTGCCCCGGCTGGAGGCGAGCGGCTGGGAGTTCGTCAACCTGGACACCGGCGAGCGCGGCCTCGACGGGATCCGCGACCGGATCGTCGCCGCCCACGCCTACCTGGGCGCCGAGGGGATCGCGGAGGCGCTGGGGGCGGGGGCGCAGCTGGTCGTCACCGGCCGCGTCTCCGACAACGCCCTCTACGTCGGACCGCTGATGCACGAGTTCGGGTGGCGGTACGAGGAGCCCTACTGGGACCGGATCGCGGCCGCCGTCACCGTCGGCCACCTCATCGAGTGCGCCGAGATGGTGACCGGCGGCATGACCGTCCGCTGGCGCGAGACGCCCGACCCCTGGAACCTGGGCTACCCGATCGCCGAGGTGACCGAGCTCCCCGGCGGCCGGGTGGAGGCGGTGATCACCAAGCTGCCGGGCACCGGCGGGCGGGTCGACAGCTGGTCGGTGAAGGAGCACCTGGTCTACGAGGTCCACGACCCCAGGAAGTACGTGATGCCCGACGCGGTGGCGGACTTCACCCGGCTCCGGCTGACCGACCTGGGGGAGGACCGGGTGCTGGTCCGGGAGATGGGCGGCGGGCCGCGGCCCGACACGCTCAAGGTCCAGATCGGCTACACGGACGGCTGGATCGCCGAGGGGCGCCTGGGCGTCAGCTGGCCGTACGCGCTGGAGAAGGCGCGCCGCATCGAGGAGTGGCTCCGCCGCCGCCTGGAGATGCGGGGCGTGCGGCCGCTCGAGCTCCGCTTCGACCGCGTCGGCGTCGACATGCTCCACGGCGAGGCGGCCCCCTGGCCGGACGACGAGGACGCGGTCAACGAGATCGAGCTGCGCGTCGCCGTCCGCACGCGCACGCCGGAGGAGGCGGAGACGGCGCGGAGAGAGTTCTTCCTGGCGACCACCTGGGGGCCGGCCGGGACGGGCTGGGGCGCGCCGCTCCGCACCCGGCAGGTGATCTCGCTCTTCCCGACCCTGGTGCCGCGCGAGGCGGTCGAGGTGCGCGTCCGCACCCTCGACGCCTAGGCACCGCGGCGCCGGCCGGCAGCACGTCGGCACGGTCCCGGCAACGGTCGAAGGAGGCATGAGCGGTGGCGAGGAAGCGGCTGGTCGACCTCTGCTACGCCCGCTCGGGCGACAAGGGCGACATCTCCAACGTGGGGCTGCTCGCCTTCGACGACTCCGCCTACGCGATCCTCCGCCGCGAGGTGACGCCGGAGCGCGTCAAGGCGCTGATGAAGGGGGTCGTCCAGGGCGAGGTGGAGGTCTACGAGCTGCCCAACATCCGGGCGCTCAACGTGGTCATGCGCCGCGCGCTGGGTGGCGGCGCCACGCGGACGCTCCGCTTCGACCAGACCGGCAAGTCGCTCTGCAACGCGCTCCTCCGGCTGGAGGTGGAGGTGCCGGACGTGGAGGCGCGGGAGGGCGAAGCGCCGCAGGCGGGGGTGCCGGAGGATGGCTGAGCCGCTCCGCATCGAGGTCGAGCGGGGCGTGGCGCTCCTCACCCTGGACCGCCCCGAGCGGCGGAACGCCCTTTCCAGCGAGCTCTGGAACCGCCTGACCGACTTCTGGGAGGAAGTCGACCGGGACGACCGCGTCCGCGTCGTGGTGCTGACCGGGGCCGGTGACCGCGCCTTCTGCGCCGGCATGGACCTGAAGGAGCAGGCGGAGCTGAGCGCCCGTGGCCGGGACCTGCTGGCCCTGGTCCGCGATCCGACCATGCGCCGCATGCTGGAGGTGCGGAAGCCGATCATCGCCGCGGTCAACGGCGTGGCTGCCGGCGGGGGATTCCTCCTGGCGCAGAACGCCGACCTGCGGCTGGCCGCCGACGGGGCCACCTTCGCCATCGCCGAGGCCAAGGTGGGGCGCGGCTCGCCCTGGGCGGTCCCGCTCCTCTGGGAGCTCCCGCTGGGGGTGGCGCTGGAGCTGACGCTGACCGGCGAGACCCTGCCGGCGGAACGCCTCTACCAGCTCGGCTTCCTCAACCGGCTGGTGCCGCTCCCGCGCCTCCTCGACGAGGCGCTCCGGATGGCGGAGCGGATCGCGGCCAACGCGCCGCTCAGCGTCCTCGCGGCCAAGCGCTCGCTCCGCGAGGCCATGAGCCTCGGGTTGGAGAGGGGTCTGGAGCGCGCGGCCGCCCTCTATCGGACGGTCTACCGGAGCGCGGACGCCGTGGAGGGGCCTCGCGCCTTCGCCGAGAAGCGGCCGCCGCGCTGGAGCGCTTCCTGGCGCTGGCCCGAGGAGTAGATGCGGGCCGGGCGGAGCCCCGGGGGCGGGGGCGGGCCCCTCCGCGGCCGATCCGCAGGGCGGGGCGAGGGGCGGGCCGGAGCCCGCCCCCCTCGCTCAGCCGCCCAGGTTGGCCGGCCAGGCCGCCAGGCGGACGGGGAGCTGGAGGCTCCGCCCGCCGCGGACGACGGTCAGGGTGGCGGTATTGCCCACGCCCACCTTGTCCAGGAGCGCCGAGAGCTCCGTGGCCGAGGTCACCTTCTGCCCGTTGACCGCGGTGATCACATCGGCCGAGGAGAAGTCCGGCTGGCCGGTGGTCGGGTCGACGGACGCGCCCCGCAGGCCGGCGCGCCGCGCCGGGCTGGCCGGCATCGTCTCGGCCACCAGGACGCCGGACTGGACGGAGAGCCCGTACTGCTTGGCCAGGTCGGGCGTCAGCTCGATGCCGCTGATGCCCAGCCAGGCGTGCTCCACCATGCCGCCGGCCAGGAGCTTGGCGGCCTCGGCCTTGAAGGTGTTGATGGGGATGGCGAAGCCGATGCCCACGTTGCCCGGCTGGCCGCCCAGACGACCCTGCTGCGGCGCCTCGATGGCCGTGTTGATGCCGATCACCTGGCCCAGCGCGTTGAAGAGCGGCCCGCCCGAGTTGCCGGGGTTGATGGCCGCGTCCGTCTGGATCATGCCGGCGATGGAGTGCTGGTTGCCGGCTGGCAGCGTCCGCCCCAGCGCGCTGACGATTCCCGCGGTGACCGTGTGGTCGTAGCCGAACGGGTTGCCGATGGCGATGGCCAGCTGGCCCACCATCACCTTGTCCGAGTCGCCCAGCGGCGCCACCGTCACGTTGCCCACCGGCTGGTCGGGCAGGACCACGGCCAGGTCGTTGCTCGGATCATAGCCGACGACGTGCGCCGAGAAGCTCCGGCCGTCCGCCAACTGGACGGTCAGCTGCTGGGAGTCGGCCACCACGTGGTAGTTGGTCAGGATGTAGCCCTTTGAGTTGATGAAGAAGCCCGAGCCCAGGGCGCTCTGCGTGCCGAAGGGGCTCGACGCCTGGGACTGGATGGAGACGACCGCGTTTCCCACCGCCTGGTAGACTTTCGTGACCGGCGTCGCCAGGGAGGAGAGATCCGAATTGGCCGCCGGCGTCGCGGTCGCCCCGCCCCCGCTGGCGGAGGCGGATTCCACGGCCACGGGCACCCCGGTTTCGTAACCGGCGCCGTTCCCCCCGCGCCCGGCCCAGAAGTAGCCCAACGCGCCACCGCCGGCCAGGCCGACCACGAGGGCGACCGCCAGGGCGATGGTCAGCGTCCGGTCCCACCGCCAACGGCGACGCCGCGGCGCCGTTAGCGTCTCGGGCGGCAGCGCGGACGCGGACGCGGTGGCAACCTCCGGTTCCGCATCGGAGCGGAGGGTGGCGGCGCCGGCCCCCTCTTCCTCCGGCCGGTGGGCTTCTTCGTCTGCGCGGCGCACTTCCTCGCCGCGCCCGTCGCCCGACTCTCCCCGCAAGGGATCCCAGTGCTCCATCTGCGCTCTCACCCCAGGAACATGATGGCACGAGTGGCTTAGGCGGCGGTGAAGCCTGCCTGAGCGAAGGATAAGAACTTCGCCTTGCACGCGCGACTACGCGCGACCGGCGCGGAGACGGCCCACGGAGGTGAAGAGGCCGGTCAGCAGGAGCGCTGCCAGCACGATGGTGCCCCCCGGTGCCAGGTTGAGCACGTCGGAGGCCGCGATGCCCAGCCACACGGAGAGGAGGCCGATCGTCGCCGCCGCCCAGCGCGCCTCGCGGAAGGAGCGCGCGCCGAGCAGCGCCCCGATGGCGGGCAGCGTCAGCAGGGCGGCGATCAGGAGGACCCCCACCACCCGCATGCCCACGGCCACCGTCAGTGCGGTCAGCAGGACCAGCGCCAACCGGTAGCGGTCGACGGGCCAACCCTCCGCCCGCGCCGCCTCCTCGTCCCAGGCGGCCAGGAAGAGCCCGCGCCCCATGGCGGCCAGCGCCACCAGCGTCAGCGCCACCACGGCGGCGATCCAGACCAGGTCGGAGGCGCTGACGGTCAGGATCGAGCCGAAGAGCGCCGCCTGGAGTCCCTGGCCGCCGGCCGGCGAGAGCGAGATCAGGATGGCGGCCAGGGCCAGGGCGCCATAGAAGAGCATGGCCAGAGCGGCGTCGTCGTGGCCGCGCATGCGGCGCGAGACCGCCTCCACACCCGCCGCGCCGGCCAGGGCGGCCGCGACCGATCCCGCCAGCGGCTGGCCTCCCACCAGCCAGGCGGCGGCGGTCCCGGCCAGCGCGGTGTGCCCCAGCCCGTCGCCGATCAGCGCCAGCCTGCGGAGGACCAGGTAGAGGCCCACCAGCGGCGCTCCCACCCCCACCAGCGAGCCGGCCAGGAAGGCCCGCTGCAGGAAGTCGTAGTTCCCCAGATCCGAGAGGAAGTGGCCGACGACGGCGGCGTTCATCCTTCCACCAGCCTTCCCTGTTCCAGCAGCGCTCTCCGCACGCCGGGGCCCTCCCAGAGCGCCGGCTCATGGGTGATCATCACGATCATCCGCCCGCGGCGGCGCGCTTCCGCCAGCACCTCGCGCAGCCGGCCGACGAAGAAGGAGTCCAGGCTGCTCTCCGGCTCGTCCAGGAAGAGCAGCGGGCGGCCGCTCACCAGCAGGCGGGCGATGCGCAGGCGCTGCAGCTCGCCGCCGGAGAGGCGGGCGGCAGGCCGGCGGCGGAGGGGCTTCAAGCCGAGGGCATCCGCCCAGTCGGGCTCGTCGCGCTGCGCCGCGCCCCTGGTCTGCGAGGCGTTCAGCACCTCCTCCACGGTGGCGGGGAAGAGGCGCAGATCCCCCGCCTGCTGCGGGAGGTACCCGAGCTCGCGCCGCGTGGACGCCAGCGCCAGCGGGCGTCCGTTCAGCCGGGCCTCTCCGCCGCCCGCCGGGAGGAGGCCGGCCAGCAGGCGGAGCAGCGTGCTCTTGCCGGCGCCGTTCCGCCCGGCGATCAGCTGCATCTCGCCGGCCTGCAGCCGGAAGGAGACGTCCGCCACCACCGTCCCCAGCGCGCCCGCACCGCGCAGGTGGCGGACGTCCAGGAACAGCTCGGGCGTCCGGCTCCGGGGCGCTCGGATGGCCGCTCGGATGGCCGGGATGCGCATCGTCACCGGGCCCTCACCTCCCCTTCATGGCCTCGAAGGAGGCCACCAGCGCGTCGAGGTTCTTCCGCATCACGGTCAGGTAGGTCTCGCCCGCCCTGG